>DASWER010000310.1:0-1992 GCA_036394655.1 Burkholderiales bacterium | reverse complement strand
CGCGCGCTTCAAGGTCGTGCGCCCGGCGCCGGAGAAGATGGCCGAAGGACGCATCCAATATGTCGAGCAGCTCACGCCGGAGCAGATCTGGCGGCCGGCGGACGTGAATCCATTCCAGCTCGACGAAGTATTCGTGGTGGGGAACGATCCCATCGAGACCGCCGCGCGCTGGGCGCGCTTCGCCGCAGTGCTGCCGCAGGCGGAGGGCGATGGCGTACGGCTGCAGACGGCGCGCGGCAGAATTTTCGTTGGCACACGTGAGACGGTCGCAAGACTGCTGGGCGAGGCTCCGCCGGCGCCGGCGATCGCCGGGTATTCCCTCACCTGTGCCGACCCTGAAGCGTTCAAGGCGCGATGCCTCGGGGCAGGGCTCGAGACGCGCGGCGACTGGATCAAGTTGCCGACGGCACTAGGGGCTCGCTGGCGAGTGACTCGGACACGCGGCTAGCGCTGCTGGCACATTGTTCTCAAATTTGCTACGATCGTTCTCAATTTGAGAGCACCCCGATCCAAAGCCAAGTCACCGCTGATTGAGCTGCTGTTCGGCGCTTATCGGCGCAGCATCCTTGGCCTATTGCTGCTTCACCCGGAGCAGAGCTTCTACGTCCGAGAGATCGCGCGTCTGACCGGCGTGCCGGCGGGGTCGCTGCATCGGGAACTCGGGTTGCTCGGCGACGCTGGTCTGCTCGAGCGCAGCATGGCGGGAAACCAGGTGCGCTACCAAGCGGATCGCGCCTGCCCCGTCTACGACGACCTTGCAAACCTGTTCCGCAAAACCGCTGGCCTCGCCGATGTGCTGCGCGACGCTCTTGCACCGCTGGGCAAGAAAGTGCGCATGGCGTTCATCTTCGGCTCGACGGCGCAAGGCAAGGAGGGCGCCGCGAGCGACATCGACCTGATGGTGATCGGATCGGCTTCGCTCACGCAAGTCGTCGAAGCGCTCGCCGGCACCAGCGCGCGGCTGCGCCGCGAGGTAAATCCGGTAGCTATGAAGCCCGAGGCCTTCCGCTCGAAGGCCAAGGCCCGCGACCGCTTTGTCTCGCGCATCATCCGCGAGCCGAAGATTTTTCTGGTAGGAGACGCCGCCGAGCTTGGCGAACTTGCTAAAGATCGGGCAGCTTAAAGAGCACGCTGCCGACGCGGACGAAATCGCCCGACTGCTGGCCGCAGCGCAGCGCAGCCTTGCCGACGCGCGCAGCAAGGCCATCACGCAAACGGGGCTGGCCGCATTGATGGCGCACGGCTACCGTCCCGATACCAACCGGCCCGGGCATCACATGACCATCATCCAAAGCCTGACGCTCACCCTCGGCGTGGACGGGTCGCGGATCGCTGTGCTCGACACACTGCGGCGCAAACGCAATCTGGCCGACTACACGGGTGAGGATATCGACCACAGCTCGGTCGCCGAATGCATCGGTCAAGCTCAGCGCCTGGCCGAAGACGCGCGCGCTTGGCTGCGGAAACATCGGCCGCAGTTCAAGCTGAAATAGCGTGGGCGTCATCCCATCCACTGCTTGCGCGTTGCTTGGTGTGTCCGGTTAGAATCCGCCACCTTAGGAGGAGGGATTCATGCGTATAGCGAAAATCGCGCTGGCCGCAGCGCTTGTTGTTGGCGCTACTGCGGCAACAGCGCAGACCGTCAAGATCGGCTTCATCACCAGCTACTCGGGCCTGAACGGCAATCTCGGGCCGTATATGGAGCGCGCGGTGCGCCTGTATCTCAAGCAGCACGAGAAGGAGCTCGGCGGCGTCAAGGTCGAGCTGCTCATACGCGACGACACCGGCCCGAACCCGGACAAGGCGCGCCAGCTCGCGCAGGAGCTGGTGGTGCGCGACAAGGTGAATCTCCTCGCCGGCGTGATCTTCACGCCGAACGCGATGGCGATGGCGCCGATCGCGACCGAAGCCAAGGTGCCGTTCGTCATCATGAACGCCGGCACCTCGGTGATCACCACGCGCTCGCCGTACATGGTGCGCACCTCGTTCACG
>DASWER010000309.1:0-6106 GCA_036394655.1 Burkholderiales bacterium | reverse complement strand
CACGACGTCCATGCCGAGCGAGCGCACGCTGTCGATCAGGCCGAGGTCTTCGCTGTCGAGCACGAAGCCGTCGATGATGCGCAGATATTCGCCGGCCACCGAGCGCGCGGAAAGCTCGCGCCCGAGCTCGCGCATCATCTTCGCCGCCGAGCCCTTGAGGGCACGCCCGCCGACGATCGGCGTCACCGCGATGACCGGCGCCCGGCGCTTGCGCAGGAGCGCCTTCATGCCGTCGATTTCGAGGATCGGCCGGATGACGTGGTACGGGTTGGCCGGGCAGATCACCACGGCCTCGAGGTCCGGCGCATGCAGCGCATTGATCACTTCGTCGCTGATGCGCGCGCTGTCCGCGCCGGCGTACTGGAAGCCGCGCACCGCGGGCTCGCAGCCAAGCTGCGTGAAGTAATCCTGGAAGGTGATCGCGCCGTCGTCGGTGAGCACATTGGTGCGCACGCGGTCGTCGGTCATCGGCAGCACGCGCGCGCCGATCCGAAGGTTGCGGCAGAAGTCGAGCGTGATCTCGGTGGGGCGGCGATCGTTCGCCAGGCCTTCGGCACGCAGGAGCGGCGCGGCCAGCGAGCGGTCGCCGTAGATCGGCCGGTCGGGGCCGCCGAGCGACCTGAGCATCGCGTGCACCGCGTGCGTCTCGCCTTCGGGCTCCCAGCCGGCGCTCGGCGACGCGATGCCGGCCAGCGTGTAGAGCATGGTGTCGATGTCCGGCGAAAAGGCGAGGCCGAGATGCTCGTAGTCGTCGCCAGTGTTGACGACCACCGTGAGCGCTTCGCCGCGCAGCCGATAAAAGCCGTCGGCAAGCTTCGCTCCGCCGACCTGACCTGCAAGCGCCACTACGCTACCCATGCGGTGATTCTAGTCGAGCGCTGAGCGCGAGGCATTCACTGCGCAGCGTGCGCCGCTCGTCGGCGCCGATGCCGCGCGGATCGAAGCGATAGCGCTCGTGCAAGGCTTTCGCGCGCGCGAGCGCCTCGTGCAGCGATCGATCGATCGCCGGCGCGATGCGCGCCAGCCAGGTCGCGAGCGATTCGTGCGGCGCCCGGGCGCCAGCGCGCGCGGCCAGGCGCGCCTCGAGCGCGTAGAACTCGGAATCCTCGCCTGAGAGCTGGCGTCGCATCGCGACGACGGCAGCCTGCCGCGCGGCGCGCTTGCCGCGGAACAGGCGCCATACGAACAGTGCGATCAGGGCCGCGAGCACCATGCCCCAGGCGACACTCATCTCGAGCGGGCCCTTCTGTGCCCAGCGGAACTGCGCCCAGCGCAGCAAATCGGTGAGCGCCTGCCATGCCGGCGCGGCGCGCTCTTCTTCCTCGGCCCAGGATGGCGGCGTGGTATCGACATCGATCCAGCGTCCGCCGACATAGGCGCGCACCCAGGCATGGGCATGGCGCGCGCGCACGACGTACGCCCGCTCGAGCTTGCTGTACTCGGTGACCGCGAAGCCGGTGGCGTAGCGCGCCGGGATGCCCGCCGCGCGCAGGAGCAGCGCCGTCGCTGCGGCGAAATACTCGCAGTGGCCGCTTTTGGAGCGCAGCAGAAAATCTTCCAGCGGCGTGGTGCCCACCGGCACTGCCTGCTCGCGATAGGTCGCATAGTGGAAGTCGGCGGCGAGATATTCGCGCACGCGTGCGAGCCCCTCCGGTGCTGCAAGCACCTTCAGGCCGAGTTGCTCAACGACGCGACCCACTGCAGCACGCTCGCGTTGCGGAATCTGCAGGTCTTCGGCGCCGGGCGGCGCGTAGTCCTGCAGCGCCTCGCCGCTTTCCGCGGTGTAGGGCGCCCAGTCGCCGCCGAAGTCGACTTGCACCGCGCCGAGCGAGTTGCGGCGCACCAGCGCTGCTGCCATGTCGGAAAGCCGCAGCGTTCCCGCCGGCAGCGCAAGCACTGCCTTGCCGCTCTCCAGATGGATGAAGATACGCGCGCGCCGCTTGGCCGCGCCGGCGGCGATTTCCCATGAAGTGCCGTCGGCCAGCGGCTGCAGCGCAGCCATCGGCGCGCGGCGCGCGATCCAGGTGTTGCCTTCGAGCGTGGTGAAGCTCGCGCGGTGCAGCAGGGTTGGCGCCGCGGCGCCGGTCGGCTCGGGGTAGACGCGCAGCACGATGCCGTCGACCATTTTCAGCCGGCCGACGGAGCCCAGATCGGTGGTGCTGCGATAAGGGTTGGCGGAGGTGCCGCCGAGGTACCACTCGCCTACCCAGTCCTCGAGCGCGCCCTGCGCGCGCCCGAGCCCGGCATGCGCGCCATAGCCGAGCACGGCCGAGGCGGCCAGCACGCCGAGCCAGGATGCAATGCGCGCGTGCGCCGGGCGTGCCGCCCACAACGCCCACGCCGCGATCAGCACGATGCCGACATAGAAGTACGGGTCGCGCTCGTTCGGGATGCCGGCCGCGACGACGCAGATCACGAAATACACCGGCGCGAGGTCGAACTCGATCTCGCGGTAATTCGGATCGGTGGCCCTGAGCTTGCGCAGGTAGCGAAACAGGGCGCTCAGCGGCAGGCGGCCGCTCGTCGAAAGCCGCTGGGCCAGCAGGATCGGCAGCAGCACCGCCGGCAGCCAGAGCATCCCGCTGAGCACCGCGCGCGCGGTGCGCGGGCCTTCCACGCTGAGAAACAGCCAGCCGAGCAGGGCAACGAACAGCACCGTGCACAGGTCCGCGACGCGCGAGAACTCAGCGTGCTTCAGCTCGAAGCGCAGCGCCACGAAGCGCGGCCCTTCGGCGAGCGCCGCCATCAGCGCCGCGGCGCCGTAATGGCCCGAGCGCCAGCCCCAAAAAGCAAGCGCCAGGGGCAGCGCGAAGGGCGGCAGTTTCATTGCAGCGCTGCCAGACCGGCGCCGACTTCGCCCGGCTGCAGCAGCACGACGCCCGGCGGCATCGGGCTTGGCGCGCGGCCGCGCTCGCAAATCAGCAGCACGCGCGTTTCGACGCCGGTGCGCCGCAGGCCCTCGATGAACGCCTTGCGCGTCTCGTCCCAGGCCAGCAGCGCCACCACGCAGCTCGTCAGCCCGGCGCGCTTCGCCAGCACGGCGCGCGAGAGCGCGGTGAACTCGTGCGGCGTGCTCGGCGCCACGCCGGCCAGGACCTCGAGCATGTGCTCGAGCTGCATCTGGCCGCGCCCGGCGGTATAGGTGCGCACCTCGCCGCCGACGAACAGGAGATCGAGCAGGCACTCGCGCGTATCGATGGCGTAGACGAACGAAGCGGCCACCGCCACCGCTTCCTCGAACGCGGCGTCCTCGCCCTGCTCGGTGCTGGTATCGAGCACCAGTGCATGGCGCTCGAAAAACTCGTCCTGGAATTCCTTGACCACCGGCGAGCCGGTGCGCGCATAGCTCTTCCAGTGCATGCGCTGCAGCGGGTCGCCAGGCCGGTAGTCGCGCAGGCCGATGAATTCCTCCGAGTCGCCGACCGAGGTGGCGAGCGTCACGCCGCCCTGCTGGAAGCGCCGCCGTCCCGGCAGCGCGAGCGCGGGGAGCCGATAACGCTTGGGCAGCGCGATGACGCGCCCCGGCGTGCCGATGCGCGCCACGCCGCGCACCAGGCCCAGCGGCTCGGTGCGGGCGAGGTGCACTGCATCGAGCTCGAGCCGGCCGCGCCGGCGCGGCTTGAGCCACAGCGTCATCGCCTGACTCTCTCCCGGCTGCAGGGCAGCGAGCGCTTGTCGCGCTGCGCGCTCCGGACTGTTGCGCTCGATCAGCCAGCGCCAGCGGAAATAGCCCTGGTTGCGGTCGAACCAGTTGCGCCGTTCCTCGCCGGGCTCGCGCGTGCGGCGCCACTCGGCATAGCTCGGCCGCGGGTCGTGCAGCTTCTCGCGCACCGTCAAGCCCCGGATCGGCGAGCGGCCGAGATTCTGGATCGTCAAACGGTATTCGAAGCGCTCGCCCGCCGTGGCGTAGCGCGGCAGCTCGCGCGCCACGGCTGCTCGGACCCTGAAAAGGCTGGCGCCGAGAAACGCGATGCCGAGGAGCGCCGCGAGGAAGGCGAAGGCCTGGTAGCTCATGGTGCGCGTGGTATCGACGCCGAGCGCCGCCGCGGTGCCGGCGGCGGCGAAGGCGAGCCAGCCGGCGTCGGTCAGCCGCTCGCGCAGGAAATACTGCAACGAGCTAAGAGCGCGCAGCGCGGCGTAGGTGAACCGCTTCACGCCGGCACTTTGGTCTCGCGCAGCAGGGCGTTGATCAACGCCGGCCCATTCGCGCCGGCGAACTTGGCCTGCGGATCGAGCACCACACGGTGCGCGAGCACGCTCACCGCCAGCTCCTGGACCAGCTCGGGCGTGACGAACTCCTGCCCTTCGAGGAGCGCCAGCGCCTTGGTCGCCTGCACCAGCGCGATGGAAGCGCGCGGCCCGCAGCCGAGCAGCACCTGCGGCGCGGCGCGCGTGCGCCGCACCAGATCGACGATGTAGTGCTTGATCTCATCGGCGATGCGCACGCGCCGCACCGCGCTCTTCAGCTCGAGCATTTCCTCGCGGCTCGCCACGGCGCGCGCCTGCGCGAGCGGATGCTCGAGCTCCTGCGCCGTGAGCACGCCGACTTCCGTGTCGGCGTCGACGTAACCGAGCGACAGGCACATGGCGAAGCGGTCCATCTGCGCTTCGGGCAGCGGATAAGTGCCGCGGAACTCCACCGGGTTCTGCGTCGCGATGACGAAGAACAGCGGATCCATCGCGTGCGTGCGCCCGTCGATCGACACCTGCGCCTCGGCCATGACTTCGAGCAGCGCCGACTGCGTGCGCGGCGATGCGCGGTTCACCTCGTCGGCGAGCAGGATCGAGGTGAACACCGGCCCGGGGCGGAACTCGAACTGCTGCTCGCGCTGGTTGAATATGGAAACGCCGAGAATGTCCGAAGGCAGCAGATCGGGCGTGAACTGCACGCGCGTGAAGCGCGCGCCGATCGATGCGGCGAGCGCCTTGGCGAGCGTGGTCTTGCCGGTGCCCGGCGTGTCCTCGATCAGCACGTGGCCGCCGCCGGCGAACGCCGCGAGCAGCTTGCGCACGGCGCCGTGCTGGCCGCGCATGACGCTTTCGATGTTAGCGGCGATGCGTGCGAAGAGACGCTTCGCTTCCCCGGCATCCAAGGCCCGCCCTCCCTTCGGCGATCCTAGCACGCAGTTCTAGCCGCGCAGCACCAGCACCGTTCCGCCTATCACGATGAGCGCGCCGACGATCATCGCGACGCCGAGCGGTTCACCGAGGAACAGCGCGCCCCACAGCACGCCGAAGATCGGAATCAAGTACGTGACGGTGAGGGCACCGGTGGCGCCGAGATCGGCGATCAGTCGAAAGTAAAGCACGTAGGCGAGCGCGCCGGAGACCAGGCCGAGCGCCAGCATGGCCATGACTACGTCAGGCGTGGGCCAGGCCGGCGGCGCTATCACGAGCAGTGGCAACAGCAGCACCCCGCCCATCAGCTGCGTGCCGGCGGCCATGCCGCGCGCGCTGGTTGCGCGTCCCCAGCGTCTGAGCACCACGCCCGTGAGCCCGTAGCAGAATGCCGCGCCGAGCGAAGCCGCGATCGCGAGCCAGCGACCGCTGCCTTCCGGACCGCACACGAGGGCGACGCCGGCGATGCCCAGCACCAGGCCCGCGAAGCGCTGGCGGGACAGTCGCTCGTTCAGCATCAACGCGGAGAGCAGCGCGCCCCACATCGGCGAGGTCGCGTTCAACACCGCCATCAGGCCGACCGAGAGCTCGAGCGCCGAATAGCCGTAGAGCAGGAAAGGCGCGGCGCAATTGAGCGCTCCGATGAGGAGGTAATAGCGCCACCAGCGGCGCCATTGCGCGTCGAAGCCGGTGGCGGCGTAGTACGCGGCGAGCGTGCCGCCGGCGATCAGCATGCGCACATCGGCGGTCGCGGCCGGTCCGATCACCGGCGCGGCGATGCGGATGAAGAGGAAGGAGGCGCCCCAGATCGCGGCCAGCGCGACGAGTCGCGCCGCGTCCGCCGGCCTCATTTACGGCGGCGCTTTTCGATCTCCAGCAGGCGCTTCTTGACCGGCAGGCCCCAGGCGTAGCCGCCGAGGCCGCCGTCGGTGCGTATGGCGCGGTGGCAAGGCACGACCAGCGCCACGGGATTGGCGCCGCAGGCGCT
>DASWER010000308.1:0-4560 GCA_036394655.1 Burkholderiales bacterium | reverse complement strand
TCGTCGCGGCGGCGCACGAGCGCGGCATCAAGGTGATCGTCGATGAGGCCTGGTACGGCTTCGCGCGCTTTCATCCGGCGTTTCGCCCGACGGCGCTCGAGGCGGGCGCCGACTACGCCACGCAATCGACGCACAAGGTGCTCTCGGCGTTCTCGCAGGCCTCGATGATCCACGTCAACGATCCCGGCTTCCGCGAGCATCTGTTCCGCGAGAACTTCAACATGCATACCTCGACCAGCCCGCAGTACGGGCTGATCGCGAGCCTCGACATCGCGCGGAAGCAAGCGGTGATGGAAGGCTACAAGCTGCTCGCGCGCACGCTCGAGCTCGCGGCGGAGGTGCGCAAGCTGGTCAACTCGACCCAGGTGTTCCGGGTGCTGGAGCTCGACGATCTGCTGCCCCTCGAGGTGAGGAACGACGGCATCCTGCTCGATCCGACCAAGGTGACGATCGACATTTCGGGCTGCGGCTACACGGTCGAGGACCTGCAGAAGGAGCTGTTCGAGCGCTACAACATCCAGGTCGAGAAATCGACCTTCAACACGCTCACCCTGCTTCTTACCATTGGCACGACGCGGTCCAAGGTTTCGCGCCTGTACGACGCGCTGATGCGCATCGCGCGCCAGGGCCGGCCGCCGCGGCGCCTGGTGCAGACCCCGGAGATCCCGGGCTTCACGCGCCTGCGCTACCTGCCGCGCGATGCCTATTACTGCGGCGGCGAGCTGGTGCCGGTGTTCGACGAGCGCGAGCGGGTCAACAAGAAGCTCGCCGGCTGCGTCTGCGCCGACCAGATCGTGCCCTACCCGCCCGGCATCCCGGTGCTGGTTCCCGGCCAGGTGATCACCTCGAAGGTCGCCGATTACCTCGGCGATCTTCTGCGCTCGACCCGGCGCATGGAGATGCACGGCGTGGTGCACGAGGGCTACCTGCCCTGCATCCGCGTGCTCAAGCCCGCCGAAGAGAAGGGATTGCAGCGCCTCCCCTAAGTAAGCGGGGTCAGGTCTTGCATTGACGTACTGCCGGCGTCGCACCCAATAACAGCCGTCATCCCAGTCACGCCATGCGCGTTGTTCGGCGGAATGGCTCGACCGCTACGGCTCGAATTTCCAGGTGCCGTCTATCACCTCACCTCAAGAGGCAACGCGAAAGAAGACATTTTTCGCGACGACGCCGACCGAGCGGTTTTCCTGCAGATCATGGGCTCGACAATGCTGCGTTTTGGTTGGTTGCTCTACGCCTACTGTTTGATGGGCAACCATTACCACCTTCTCGCCGAAACGCCCGCGCCAAACCTTTCGCGAGGCATGCGAAATTTGAACGGCCTTTACACGCAACGCTTCAATCGGCGGCACGTACGCGTTGGACACCTATTTCAGGGACGCTTCAAAGCCATTCTGGTGGAACGCGAAAGCTACTTGCTAGAGCTGGTGCGCTATATCGCTCTAAATCCGGTGCGAGCGGCTTTCGTGTCGTCCCCGGGGGCTTGGCATTGGTCATCATACAAAGTCAACGCGGGCTTCGAACAAGCGCCACCCTGGCTGTGCACCGCGCCAATCCACGCACGTTTTGGCGAGGACCGAGATAAAGCAGCCGCGCATTACCGGGAATTCGTCCGCGCCGGTATCGGACTACGCTCGCCATGGTCGCAGCTGCGCGGACAAGTGCTGCTGGGCACGGAGCAATTCGCCGCGACCATGCAGCCGATGCTGACGAGCGAGGCGACTTCCACCGAAGTACCACGCACCGACCGCTTTGCCGCGCGAGCACCCTTGGATGCGCTCCTGCCTCCTGGGAAAATGGCGGATCGTGCGCAGCGCGATGCTGCGATCGTGGATGCCTATTCAAGACATGGCTATACGTTCGCCGAGATCGCACGGCACGCAGGCCTGCACTACTCGACCGTATCCCGAATCGCGCAGCGACCGGTGCATTAATTCAAGACCTGACCCCTGCTGGGGGTTTTCTGCTAGGATTTTCGTAACGGCGGCCTGTGCCGCCGTTTTGCATTCTGGGGAGCGCGCATGTCGCACGTCATGAACACCTACGCCCGCCAGCCCGTCGCCTTCGTTCGCGGCGAGGGGGTCTGGCTCTGGGACGAGGAAGGCCGCAAGTATCTGGATGCGCTCGCCGGCATCGCGGTGAACACGCTCGGCTATGCGCACCCCAAGCTGACGCGCGCTTTGTCCCAACGGATCGCGAGCGGCGTCATCCATACCTCGAACCTCTGGCGCATCCCCGACCAGGAAGCGGCGGCCGACCGCATCGCCGAGATCACCGGTCTGGACGAGGTGTTCTTCTGCAACTCCGGGCTCGAGGCCAACGAGTGCGCGATCAAGGTGGCGCGCAAGTACGGCCACGAGCGCGGCATCGCCGAGCCGGCGATCGTGGTGATGGAGAAGGCGTTCCACGGCCGCTCGCTCGCGACGCTGTCCGCCACCGGCAGCCGCAAGGTGCAGGCCGGCTTCGAGCCGCTGGTGTCCGGTTTCGTGCGCGTGCCGCTCAACGATATCGAAGCGGTGCGCCAGGCCGGCGAACACAACCGCAACATCGCCGCGGTGATGGTCGAGCCGATCCAGGGCGAAGGCGGCATCAACGTCTCGCGCCTGGAATATCTGCGCAGCCTGTTCGAGCTTTGCCAGCGCAAGCAGTGGCTGTTCATCTCCGATGAGGTGCAGTGCGGCCTCGGCCGCACCGGAAAATGGTTCGTCTATCAGCACGCCGGCTTCCTGCCCGACGTGGTGCCGCTCGCCAAGGGCTTGGGCTCGGGCGTCCCGGTCGGCGCCTGCGTCGTCGGCGGCCTGGCCAAGGGCGTGTTCAAGCCCGGCAACCACGGCTCGACCTTCGGCGGCAATCCGCTCGCCATGACCGCCGTGCGCACCACCATCGACACGATGAAGGAAGACGGCCTGCTCGCCAACGCCGAGCGCGTCGGCAGCGTGATCCGCAAGGGCCTGGTCGACGCCTTCGCCGGCCTGAAGGGCGTAGTCGAGGTGCGCGGCATGGGGATGATGATCGGCATCGAGCTGCAGGAGGCCTGCGGCGAGCTGGTGAAGCAGGCGCTCGACGCCGGCCTGGTGATCAACGTGACCGTCGACAAGGTGGTGCGGATCATGCCGCCGCTCGTCATGAGCGAAGCCGAAGGTCGAGAGGTGCTCGCGCGGTTCGTTCCCCTGGTGAAGGCGTTCGTCGAGAAGCGCGTCACCGCGTAGTGTCCAAAATGAGTGCCGCAATGAAGGCCCCGCCGCGGCATTTCCTGCAGTTCAAGGACTTTTCGCTCGCCGAGCACGAGCATCTGTTCGCGCGCACCAAGGCGATCAAGGACAAGTTCAAGCGCTACCAGCGCTACTGGCCGCTGGAAGACCGCACGCTCGCCATGATCTTCGAAAAACCATCAACCCGCACGCGCATGTCCTTCGAATCCGGCATGCACCAGCTCGGCGGCGCCGCGATCTACCTCTATACGCGCGACTCGCAGCTCGGGCGCGGCGAGCCGGTCGAGGATGCGGCGCAGGTGATCTCGCGCATGTGCGACGTCATCATGGTGCGCACCTTCGAGCAGGACATCATCGAGCGCTTCGCGCGCAACTCGCGCGTGCCGGTGATCAACGGCCTGACCGATGAATACCACCCCTGCCAAATCCTGGCCGACGTCTACACCTATATCGAGAGCCGCGGGCCGATCCGCGGCCGCACCGTGGCGTGGATCGGCGACTCGAACAACGTCTGCAATACCTGGCTGCAGGCCGCCGGGATCTTCGATTTCAAGCTGCACGTCTCGACCCCGCCGGGCTACGAAGTGGAAGCAGAAAGAATGAACCGGAACGCCGCGGCGTTCGCCGATCCGATGAAGGCGGCGAAGGGCGCCGATCTGGTTACCACCGACGTCTGGACCTCGATGGGCTTCGAGTCGGAGAACGAGGAGCGCAAGCGCGACTTCCACGACTGGCAGGTCGACGCCGACATGATGAAGGCGGCGGCGAAAGACGCGCTCTTCATGCATTGCCTGCCGGCACACCGCGGCGAGGAGGTGGCCGCCGAGGTGATCGACGGGCCGCAGAGCGTAGTGTGGGACGAGGCCGAGAACCGGCTGCACACGCAGAAGGCGCTGCTCGAGTTCCTGGTGCTCGGCCGCGTTACTTCTTAGGCTTTTTCGGCTTCTCGGCGCCCAGTAGCCGGACTGCGCCCTGCGTCGCATCGCCAAGCAAGCCCGCCTCGCCGTAGACGCGCAGCTTGTCCCGCGTGTCGGCGATGTCGAGGTTGCGCATCGTCAGCTGGCCGATGCGGTCCGCCGGCGTGAAGGACAACTCGCCCTTCTCCATGGTGAGGCGCTCGGGTTTGTAGGTGAGATTCGCGCCGCGCGTGTCGAGGATCGAGTAATCGTTGCCGCGGCGCAGCTCGAGCACCACCTCCCCGCTCACTGCCTTCGCCACCCAGCGCTGCGCGCTCTCGCGCAGCATCAGCGCCTGCGGGTCGAACCAGCGCCCCTCATAGAGCAGCCGCCCGAGGCGCAGGCCGTTGATGCGGTACTGCTCGATCGTGTCTTCGTTGTGGATGCCGGTG
>DASWER010000307.1:0-1671 GCA_036394655.1 Burkholderiales bacterium | reverse complement strand
GTATTCGCCGACGGCGGCGGCAAAGGTGTCCTGGCAGTTGGTGTGCAGGCCGAAGCCGTAATAGTCCTCGAAGAGAAACGCGTTGCAGCGCGCATGCAGCGTGTCGGTGCAGCAGCTCTGCGGCATCCCGACGATCGCCATCATCGGATTGTTGCGCGGCGGATTGCTCCAGAGAAAGTCGCCCTGCTTCGGGCGGAAGCTGTGCATGCGCGTGAAGCCGACCGACATCTGCTCCTTGTAGTCGTGCAGGTTGTAGCAGTTGAAGTCGACGCACTGTCCGTTGCCGAGCTGCGTGATGCGCAGGACCTCGCCGGCCTTCATCGGCAGCGCCTTGCCTTCGACCGGCTGGAACACGAGCTTCAGGCGCCGCCTGCCGTACGACTCGCCGCTCATTCCCCCAGCTCTTGCTTGACGTAATCGCGCAAGACGCTGCGCACCACGTCCGCGCGCCGCGGGCCCCAGCGCTTTTCCGCCTGCAACCGATCGAGCAGCTGCCATTGCTGCTGGGTGAAGGCGACCTTGATCCTGGTCGGGCGAGGCGCGCGACGGGCGCTCTTCCTCTTCATGTGATCGAGCCGACGATGCCCTCGAGCAGGTAATTCATCTGGTCGAGGTAAGGGTCGTAGTTGTCGTAGGTCTTGTTCAGCACCACCTTGCCGGTGTTGTCCTTGTAGGTGCCGGTGAAGATCGGCTTGTTCGCCTTGAGATCGGCGATCGCCTGCAGCGCCGCCTTGCGCGCCGGCTCGGTGGCGCCGGCGCCGAAAGGCGTGTTCTGCACCATGTCGCTGTCGTAGCCGCCGACCAGCATGTTGGGCAACGGCTCGCCCTTGAGCAGCAGCTCGGCATACTGCTTGTAGATGGTGCCGTACTTGAGCTCGGCGCCGGTGACGAAGCCCTTCGGCGCCACGCTGGCCTGCGAGACGTTGTGGCCGCACGATTTCGCGCCGCGCCGCTCCGCCGTCTCGACCACGATCCGCGGGCTGTCGACGTGCACCGCGATGACGTCGCAGTTCGCGTCCACCAGCGAATTCGTCGCCTCGGCCTCGCGCACCGGAAGCGACCAGTCGCCGGTGAAGATCAGGTTGACCGTGGCCTTGGGATTGACCCGGCGCGCGCCGGCCAGGAAGCTGTTGATGTTGCGCAGCACGAGAGGTATCGGCTTCGCCGCGACGAAGCCGAGCTTGCCCGACTTGGTGCACAGGCCCGCGGCAACGCCGTCGATGTAGTGCGCCTGGTCGAGGTAGCAGAAGTAGCCGCCGAGGTTCGACGGATGCTTGTCCTTCTCCCATAGCGTGGTCGAGTGGCGGAACTCCACTTTCGGATATTTCTTCGCCAGATCCACCATGAACGGATTGAAGTAGCCGTAGGAGGTGCCGAGGATCAGCCGCGCGCCCTCGGTCTGGATCATCGACTCCATCACCTCGACGACCAGCCGTGTTTCGGGCACCCGCTCCTGCTCGACCACCTTGACGCCCGGCAGGGTCTTGAGCGCGCCGACGCCGACGAAGTGCGAGGCGTTCCAGCCGAAATCGGTGCGCGGCCCGACGTAGACGATGCCGATGGTCAGGCCCTGGAGCGACTGCGCGCCCGCGCGCAGCGCGAGCGGGGCAAGCGCCCCCGCGAGTCCGGCTTGCAGAAGCCTGCGGCGGTTCAAAGACGGCGTGGACATCT
>DASWER010000306.1:0-13722 GCA_036394655.1 Burkholderiales bacterium | reverse complement strand
TTTTCCGCATCAGTCGAACTTCGCGCCCGATTCCTTCACCACCCGCGCGAAGCGTGACTGCTCGGTGCGCAACCACTCACCGAGCGATTCGGGCGTGCCGGTGCGCACCTCGGTGCCCTGCTTGGCGAAGCGCTCCTTCATCTCGGCCGAGGTCAGCACCTTGATCAGCTCGGCGTTGAGCTTGGCGAGTGTTTCCCGCGGTATGCCGCTCGGGCCGACGACACCCTGGAACGAGCCGGTTTCGAAACCCGGCAGGCCCTGCTCGGCCACTGTCGGAGTCTCCGGCGCGGACGGCACGCGCTGCGCGCTCGAGATGGCGAGCGCTCGCATCCGGCCGCCTTGTACCGTCGGCCAAGTGGCGAGCATGCCGTTGAAGAGAACATCGGCCTGCCCTGCCGCCACGGCGGCGACGGCGTCAGAGCCTCCCTTGTAGGGAATGTAGGTCCACTGCACGCCGGTGCGTTGCGCGAACTCTATGCCCGCGAGATGCGGCGCGCCGCCGATGCCCGAGATGGCGAAGTTGAGCTTGCCCGGCTGCGCTTTCGCCATGGCGATGAGCTCTTTCACGTCCTTCACCGCCACCGACGGATGCACCGCCAGCACGTGCGGCGAGTAGGACACCATCACCACCGGGCTGAAATCCTTCGCCGGGTTGAAGGGCAGCTGCGGATAGACGCTCGCGCTGATCACCAGACCGCCGAGATCGGTGAGCAGCAGCGTGTAGCCATCCGGCGCGTTCTTGGCGACGAAATCGGCACCGACGTTGCCATTCGCGCCGGGCTTGTTCTCGACCACGACCGGCTGACCCCAGGTGTCGGAAAGCTTCGGCCCGATCTGGCGCGCCAGGATGTCCGAGGTGCCGCCCGCCGCGTAGGGCACGATGATGCGGATCGGCTTGGTCGGGTAGGACTGCGCATGCGCGGCGGCGAAGACGGCGCACGCCAGGCCGAGGAAAAGAGTTCGCATAGTTCTTAGTCTAAACTGCCGGCCTCGCCTCAGGAGGATTGCATGATGTTGCTGTTTCGCTGCGCGGCGGCGGCCGCGGGCGTCGCGCTGAGCTGGGCCGCGTACGCGCAGAGTTTCCCGACCAAGCCGATACGCATCATCATTCCGTTCGTTGCCGGCGGCTCCTCCGACATCGTCGGCCGCGCGATCGGCTCGAAGTTCCAGGAACTGCTCGGGCAGCCGGCCATAGTCGAGAACAAGCCCGGCGCGAATGGCGCGATCGCCGCCGAATTCGTCGCCAAGGCCGAGCCCGATGGCTACACGCTGCTGGTCGGCTCGATCGGCGTGTTCTCCATCAACAGCGCGCTCTTCAAGGACCTGCGCTATCACCCGGTGCGCGACTTCGCGCCGATCACGCTCGCCGTGACCACGCCCAATGTGCTGATCACGAAACCCGACCTTGCCGCCCATTCGATGCGCGAGCTGGTCGAGCTGGCGAAAAACAATCCCGGGCGCCTGTCCTATTGCTCGAGCGGCACCGGTTCATCGGATCATCTGACAGCCGAGCTCCTGAAGCAGATGTCCGGCACCTTTGCCGTGCATGTTCCCTATCGGGGCGGCGCCGCCTGCCAGACCGACATCATGGGAAACCAGGTCGATTACTCGTTCCAGAATCTCGGCGCCGTGACGAATTACATCAAGGCGGGAAGGATGAAGGCGCTTGCCGTGACCGCGGCCACACGCCACCCGCAGCTTCCCAATGTGCCTTCGGTGGTGGAAGCCGGGTTCCCCGATCTCGTGGTCACTTCGTGGCAGGCAGCCGCCGCGCCGGCGAAGACGTCGCGCGAGGTTGTCGCCCGGCTGCACGATGCGACAGTCAGGGCGCTGCGCTCGCCAGACATCCGCGAGCGCATGAACCAGATCGGCTTCGACGTCGTCGCGAGCACGCCCGAGGAATTCGGCAAATTCATGCAGGCCGAAGTCGAGCGCTGGACGCGCGTAGTGCAAAAGGGAGGCATCCAGCCGGAGTGATGGAAACGCTATTCAAGACCGCGCCGCTGACGCGCGCAATGGAAGCCATCGTCGCTGCCGCTGGCAGCGAGGCGGGCGAGGCCCGGCAGGTGGCGGAAAATCTCGTCACCGCCAATTTGCTCGGCCACGATTCGCACGGCATCGGCATGATCCCGCGCTATATCGATGCGGTGCTCGAAGGCGGGCTCGCGCCGAATCAGCATCCTAAAATCACGGTCGATGCCGGAGCGCTGATCGCCGTCGATGGCTGTAAGGGCTACGGCCAGGTGATCGGCCGCGAAGCGATGCTGATGGCGATCGAGCGCGCTAAGCGCCTCGGCTCGTGCGTCATGGCGCTCGGCAATTCGCATCATCTCGGTCGCATCGGGCAGTGGGCCGAGATGGCGGTGGCCGAAGGGCTGGTGTCGATGCATTTCGTGAACGTAATCTCGCACGCGCGCGTGGCGCCGCATGGCGGACGCGACGCGCGCTTCGGCACCAATCCCTGCTGCATCGGCATACCGCTGCCCGGCGAGGCGCCCTTCGTGCTCGACTACGCGACCAGCGCCGTAGCGCAAGGCAAGATGCGCGTCGCCCATAACAAGGGCGAAAAAATGCCGGCCGGCCGTCTCATCGATACCGAGGGCAATCCCACCAACGACCCGCGCTACGCCGTGATTCCCCCGTTCGGGGCGATGCTCGCCTTTGGCGAGCACAAGGGCTATGGCATGGCGGTGGCCTGCGAACTGCTCGGCGGCGCGCTCACCGGCGGCGGCACCTGGCACTACGAGGAATCCACCAAGCAGCGCGTCATGAACGGCATGCTGGTTGTGGTGATCGACCCGCAGAAGCTCGGGACGGCGGCGGCGTTCGAACGCGAAGCGCGCCTGTTTCTCGACTGGCTGCGCAAATCGCGGCCCGCGCCGGGATTCGACCGCGTGCGCATCGCCGGCGAGCCCGAGCGCGAGATGCGCGCCAAACGCAGCCGCGACGGTATTCCGGTCGACGACACGACCTGGGAAGAGATCCAGCGCGCCGCCGATAAGGTCAAGCTCGCGCGCGAGCGCGTGCAGGCTATCGCCAAAGGTCCGTGAGCGCCGCCGCGGCGCTCGGCTGGTTCCTCGCCTGGGGCCGTGCCGCGCGTTTTGCCTTCGCGGTGGTCGCCGCGGTGCTCTCGCCTAAGCTGTACACGACGCGCGCGCGCGCCGCGACCACGCAGCAGATTTATTTCACCGCCTGGCAGGTGCTTCCCGGCTTCACGCTTTTTGCCACCTTGCTTGGCACGGTGGTGGTCGAGATCACGCTGCGCACGGCATGGCAGTTCGGCCTCGAGCAGTACGCGCTCGAGCTGACGTTTCGCGCGCTGGTGCTGGAGCTGATGCCGCTGCTCACGGCGCTGTTCGTCGCCCTGCGCTCCGGCGCCGCGATCAGCACCGAGATCGCGCTGATGCGCGTCGCCGGCGATTTCCACGATCTGCAAAGCGCCGGCATCGAGCCGTTCGAGCGCGAATTCGTGCCGCGCGTGGCGGCGGCCGCGGTTTCCGTGTTCGCGTTGACGACGCTCGCCTGTGTCTTCTTGCTCGCGCTTTCGTACCTGCTGATGTACGGCTTTTCGCCCTGGGGATTCGATTCCTATACGCGCACGGTGGCGCGCGTCTTCACGCCCCTCGCGCTCGGTGGCCTAGGTCTGAAATGCATTGCCTTCGGCGCGGTCGTGGCGGTAATTCCGATTTCGGCCGGGCTGGAGGCGACGACGGACCCCAGGTCGGTCCCGGTGACGGTGATGGGCGGGATGGTGCGGCTCTTCTTCGCGCTCGGACTGATCGAGATCCTCGCGCTGGCGCTGAAGTACGTCTGAGGCTCGGCTCAGCCCGACTTCAGCGCGTAGCCCTTTTGCCGCATGCAGTCCTGCACGCGCTGGCCGAGCTGCAGCTGGCGATCGGCGTCGCGCTCCGTGGGATGCGGCTGGATCTCGGCGCCGCTGGGACTGGTCCTCGGTTGCGGCAGCGTGGGGAAGGATTGCGCAGACGTGCTGCAGCTTCGCAAATCGGCGTCGACGGCGTCCGGGGTTGCGCCCGGCTTGTCCCATTGCGCCGTAGAGCAGGCCGCGAGCAGCACTACAGGAAGCCACTTTTTCATGTCAGCCGCCGTTTCAGAGCGGGCAGGTAGTTGCCCACTATGGATTTTGCCGCGGCGAGCGCCATGCCGGCAATGAAGGCGACGCCGAGAGTGCCGAAAGGGTGGCGCTGGCGCAGGCTTTGATCGCCGACCGATTCCGGCGCGGCTTCGACCCGCACCGGTACCAGCGGGAATTGGGGCTGCAAGTCGGGGGGCCGCTTCGCCTCGGTGGGCGCGGATGGGGCTGCCGCGACCTCGGGGCGCGGGCGCGGCTGGCCGCGGCGCGAGCCGTACTCGTGCGCGTATACCCAGGTGAACTCGGCGCCGAAGAGGAAGATCTGCGCCGAGTAATACACCCAGACCATCAGCACCACGAGCGAGCCGGCGGCGCCGTAGGCCGAGGCGATGCTGCTTTTTCCCAGGTACAGGCCGATCAGCAGCTTGCCTACGGCGAAGAGCGCTGCGGTGACGCCGGCGCCGATCCAGACGTCATGCCAGGCGACGTGCACGCGGGGAATGAACTTGTAGATGAGCGCGAAGAGCACGGTGGTGAGGCCAAAGCTCAGCGCAACTTCGAGTACGTGCGCGACGACCTCCGCGGCGCCCCACCATTTGCCGAATGCCGCGATGGCCGCGCTCAGGATGAGCGACACGGTGAGCAGAAAGGCGACGCCGAGGATCATGCCGAACGAAAGCAGCCGCGTGCGCAGCAGGTTCCACCAGCCTTGGGTCTGCTGGCGCGCCGGCGCGCGCCAGATGCGGTCGAGCGCGTTCTGCAGCTCGCCGAACACCGTCATCGCGCCGAGCAGCAGGGTGGCGATGCCGATGATCGTCGCGACAGTGCCTTGCGTGGGCCGGTCTGCCGCCCGCAGCAAGCCCTCGACCGCCTTGGCGCCGTCGGCACCGATCAGTCCGGCGAGCTGGCCGAAGATCTCGCCGCGCGCCGCTTCGGCGCCGAACACCAACCCGGCGACCGCGATCACGATGAGCAGCAAGGGCGCGATCGAGAACAGCGTGTAATAGGAAAGCGCTGCGCCCATGCTCGGGGCGTAGTCTTCGTTCCAGGCGGTGGCCGACTGCTTGAAGAGCCCGAGCGTGGCCTTGGCGGGAATTCGCATGGCCGCACTCGCGTGCAATCTCCGCGCCCGGCGCCTCGCGAGGCGGTGGCTATAATCAAAACAAAGAGTTAGTCGATGGAACGCGACACCGCCCAGACGCCAGTCCCGAAAAACCTCCAATTCCGCGTCGGCCTGCTCGTCGGGTTGGCGGTGGTGCTGGGCGCCGGCTTCGTCATCTATTCGCTCTACGCGCGCGGCGTTTTCGAGGACACGCAGCGTCTCACGCTGATTTCGGAAAACGCCGAGGGCGTCGGCATCGGCATGGATCTCAGCTTTGCGGGCTTTCCCATCGGTCGCGTGCAGCGGCTTGCGCTCGATGACCAGGGACGCGCGCGCATTGACATCGACGTGCCGCGCAAGGATGCGCACTGGCTGCGCGAGACGACGATCTTCACGCTCGAGCGCGGGCTGGTCGGTGCCGCGCGCATCCGCGCCTACACCGCCAACCTGCGCGACCCGCCGCTGCCGGACGCCGCGGTGAGAAACGTGCTGCGCGGCGACACGACGGAAGAAATTCCGCGCATGGTCGCAACCCTGCGCAGCGCGCTCGAAAACCTGGACCAGATGACCGCCTCGGGCGGTAATCTGCAGCTGGCGCTCGGCGACGTGCGCGCGGTCACCGAGCGCGCGGCCGGGCGTTACGGCGTGCTCGGCGTGCTGCTCGGCAATGATGACGATGCGCGCAAGCTGGTGGCAACGCTGGACCGCGCCAACGCCATCCTCAGTTCGGTCGATACGCTCGTCGGCAAGACCGACAAGCTGGTGCTGAAGACCGATGAGCGCCTGTTCGCCCAGGGAGGCGTGATGGACGGCACTGCGCGCGCGGTCGAGCAGCTCAACAGCCTGCTGGTGGACGTGCGCGACAGCTTGAAGCGCGCCGACGGCATCCTGTCGGACGCTGAGCAGATCAGCGGCAACGCCAAGGCGGCGACGGCGGACCTCGGCGCGCTGCGCGCCGAAGTCGACGCCAGCGTGCGCAAGATCTCCGCGCTGATCGACGAGATCAACCGCAAATGGCCTTTCGAGCGAAAAACAGAAATCCGCCTGCCTTAGCGCTCGGCCTGGTCGCGCTCGCCGTCGCCGGGTGCGCGAGCCGCGCACCCGTGCCCGAGTGGCAAGGAAACGCGGCCGATGCGCTGCAGGCTTTCGAGAGCCGCTACCTCGCCGGCGACAGCAAGGGCGCAGAAACCGAATTCCAGATTGCGCGCTCGGCATTGACCGCGACCGGTAGGGCGGACCTGGTAGCCCGCGCCGAGCTGGTGCGCTGCGCTGCACGCGTCGCGAGCCTCGACTTCGAGCCGTGTAGCGGCTTCGAAGCGCTGCGCGACGGCGCCGGGCCCGAGGAGATTGCTTACGCGGCCTACCTCGAGGGACGCGTCGCTCGACAGGCGGCGAACGAACCCCTGGCGCGCCTCGTCGCCCATGGCGTGCAGTTGCGCGCCGCCCGCATCACGCCGCAAGACATTGGTGCCGCGGTCGACATTGCGTCCGCGCAGGGCTGGCGGCGGCCGCTCCTGGCGTGGCTCGGCGTGCAGTTGAAGCGCGCGGAAGACGCGGGCGACAGCGAAACAGCAGCGCGCCTTAAGCGCCGCATCGATCTCGTCTCCGGCTAGAATTTCGCTCCCCTAGGAGGAGCGATGGCCAGGAAGGCGCAGCGTCCGCAGCCGAAGAAGATCCGTCCGGACGACATTGATCCGCATCACCGCTGGGACCGGCCGCTCCAGGCGCCGGGGCGCACGCAGGTCGATTTTGAAGAGCGCGTCAATTTCCGCCGCTTGCACGACTACCGTTTCGCGCGCGTGCGCGCCGCCCTGTCGCACTCGGGGCTGGGCGCGTTGCTTTCCTTCGATCAGCACAATATCCGCTACACCACCAGCACCGTGATCGGCGAGTGGGCGCGCGACAAGCTCACGCGCTATTCGCTGCTCACCGGCAACGGCGATCCCTATATCTGGGATTTCGGCAGCGCAGCCAGGCACCACAAGCTGTACGCGCCGTGGCTGCAGACGGACCATTGCCGCGCGGGGCTGCTCGGATTGCGCGGCGCCACCGGCGGCGACATCACGCTGTTCCGCCAGGCGGCGCGCGAGATCAAGGCGCTGCTCGACGAGGAGGGCGTGGGCGACATGCCGCTCGGCGTGGATGTGGTCGAGCCGCCGATGCTGTTCGAGCTGCAAAAGGCGGGCATCGAGATTCGCGACGGCCAGCAGGTGATGCTCGAGGCGCGCGAGGTGAAGAACATCGATGAGCTCACGCTGCTCAACATGGCGGCGGCGATGGTCGACGGGGTCTACACCGATATCGCCGAGGCGCTCAAGCCCGGTGTACAGGAGTCGCAGATCGTCGCGCTCGCCACCAAGCGGCTCTACGAGATGGGCTCCGACTGCGTCGAGGCGATCAACGCCATCTCAGGCGAGCGCTGCTCGCCGCATCCGCACAATTTCACCGACCGGCTGATCCGGCCCGGCGACCAGGCGTTCTTCGATGTGATCCAGTCGTTCATGGGCTATCGCACCTGTTACTACCGCACGTTCAACGTCGGCCGCGCGACCGGGCCGCAGCGCACCGCCTACAAGAAAGCGCGCGAGTGGATGGACAAGGCAATCGAGCTCCTTAAGCCCGGCATGTCGACCGACAAGATCGCGCGTGCGCTGCCCGAAGCGAAGGACATCGGCTTTGCGAGCGAGATGGACGCTTTCGGCCTCAACTTCTGCCACGGCCTGGGCCTCGGGTTGCACGAGCGGCCGCTGATTTCCCGCGTCAACTCACTGCGCGAGCCGATCGAGTTGAAAGCCGGAATGGTGTTCGCGGTCGAGACCTACTGCCCTGCGAGCGACGGCGTCTCCGCCGCCCGCATCGAGGAGGAAGTGATCCTCACGCCGCAGGGCGCCAAGATCATCTCGCTTTACCCCGCCGAGGAGCTGCCGATTGCCAACCCCTACTGAAAAAATGAAGCTCGGCTGGATCGGCACCGGCCGCATGGGCTACGAGATGGCCGCGCGCCTGGCGAAGGGCGGCTGCGACATCGCGGTGTGGAATCGCACGCGCGCCAAGGCCGAGCCGCTCGCCAAGTACGGCGCCAAGGTCGTCGATAGCCTCCCCGAACTCGCGGCACGCGACATCGTGTTCTGCATGGTGTCGACCTGGGATGACGTCAAGTCGGTGATGCAGCAGCTGCTCGCCGGCAACCAGAAGCCGAAGATGGTGGTGGAGAGCTCGTCGATCTCGCTCGAGGGCTCGGCCGAGCTGCGCAAGATGCTGCGCGCGAAAGGCATCGAGTACCTCGCGGCGCCGGTGAGCGGCAACGCGAAAGTGATCAAGGCCGGCAAGCTGACGATCGTCGCTTCCGGCCCGAAGAAAGCTTATGACGAGGCGCGTCCGTTCCTCGACATGCTCGGCACGGGCTCGAGCTACGTCGGCGAGGGCGAGCTGTCGCGCATCGCCAAGATCTGTCACAACGTGATGCTCGGCGTGGTGATCCAGAACCTGTGCGAGATCACGATCCTCGCGCAGAAGGCGGGAATGCCGCGTCATGCCTTCCTCGATTTCCTCAACAAGAGCGTGATGGGCTCGATGTTCACGCGCTACAAGACACCGGCGCTGGTGAACCTGGATTTCCACGTCACATTCACGCCCAAGCTCCTGCGCAAGGACCTCGACCTCGGCCTGGACGCCGGGCGCGAATTCGAGGTGCCGATGCCGCTCACGTCCATCACGCGCGATCTGTTGCAGCAGATGATCGGCCACGGCATGACCGAAGAGGATTTCTCGACGCTACTGCTCATGCAGGCCAAGGCCTCGGGCATCGAGCTCAAGCCCGAAAACGTGCAAGTCGGCGACGGCCTCTCGGGCTGATGTATACCGCGACGGCGGGCGTTGTACTGCCCACCACCATCATCGGCTCGCTGCCGCGGCCCGGCTGGTACACGCAGAACCTCGGCTCGCGCGATTTCCGTGAAGCCATGGTCGATCGAACCTACCGCGAGCAGTATCTCGACGCCGTCTCGGTCTACATGCGCGATCAGGAGGTCGCCGGGCTCGACATCGTCACCGACGGCGACTGCCGCTTCGACGCCGACGTGGCGGGACACAACTGGTTCTCTTATGCGCCGCTGCACATGGACGGCTTCGCCGGCGCGCGCCCCTATGCGGTAAAGGGCGGACTCGCCGGCATTGCGCACAAGCCCGGGCATATCCTGCACGACGTGCTCGAGACGCGCGTGATGCCCGACCTCGTCGCGCCGGTCGGGCGCGGCAAGCTGAATTATTCGGCGATCTGGAAGACGGCGCAGCGCCAGACCATGAAGCCGGTCAAGTTCGGCACCATTACCGCCGAGCTGATCGCCATGGCGGTGCGCGACCTTCATTACCGCGACCTGCGCCAGGCGATCCTAGCGATCGCCGATGCGCTCAATGCCGAGCTGAACGAGCTGGCCGATGCCGGCTGCAAGGTGATCCAGATGGAGGAGCCGCAGATCCATCTGCTGGCCGCCAAGGGGCTCTCGGACAAAGTGCTGAATGCGGATTTCATGGTCGAGGTGTTCAACAACACCGTGCGCGGACTGCGCGGCAAGGCCGAGGTCTGGTGCCACACCTGCTGGGGCAACCCGGCGGCGCAGCGCCTGTTTGCCAGGCAGCCGAGCTACGTGCCGGCGCTCGAAGCGCTGAACCGCGTCGACGCCGATGTGATCACTTTCGAGACCTGCAGCTCCGGCGGCATGGATCTCGAGGCGATCGGCAAGCGCATCCGCGAGAAGAAGGTCTGTATCGGCGTGGTCGATCACCACACGCTGCAGGTCGAGACCCCGGAGCAGGTCGCCGCGCTGGTGCGCAAGGCACTCGAGCATGTGCCTGCCGAGCGCCTGGTGCTGGCCTCCGATTGCGGCATGGGCCGGGAAGGCATGAGCCGCCGCCATGCGTTCTACAAAATGGTCTCGATCGTGCTCGGGACCAACCTGGTCCGCCGCGAACTCGGATTTCCCGAGGCGGCGTGCCTCGCGGCCGAGGCACGCTATTCGATGATCGGTGCGGAGCAGTAAGATGTTTCGGCCCTAACCTGGAGGAGGAAGGCGCCATGGCATTCAATCGCAGGAGTTTCGTGCAGGCCGCCGGCGCTGCCGCGGGCGCGGCAGCGCTTGGTTTTCCGGCGATCGTGCGCGCGCAGTCCGAGCCGATCCGTCTCGGCCTGCTCACCATCAAGACCGGCGCGCTGGCCTCTGGCGGCATCGACATGGAGCGCGGGCTCAGCATCTTCCTGAAGGAGAAGAACTACACCATGGGCGGCCGCAAGGTCGTGCTCACCGTGGCCGACAGCGGCGGCGTGCCGGCGCAGGCGCGCACCAAGCTGCAGGAGCTGGTCGAGCGCGACAGGGTGCAAGCCGTGGTCGGTCCGCTGGCCGCCTTCGAGGCGCTCGCCATGGACGATTACATCCGTACCGCGCAGATCCCGACCCTGCCGGTGGCGGGCGCCGAGGACATGACGCAGCGCAAGGCCAATCCGTGGTTCGTGCGCGCCACTTCCACCTCTGCGCAATGCGGCCACCCGATGGCCGACTACTGCGCGAAACAGCTGAAGTACAAGCGCATGGCCGCGATCGCGGATGATTTCGCTTATGGCCACGAGATGCTCGGCGGCTTCCAGAAAGTGTTCGAGGACGCCGGCGGCACGCTGGTGCAAAAGCTCTTCTCGCCGCTCAATGCGCCCGACTACGGCTCCTACATCGCGCAGCTCAAGCCCGACGTCGACGGCGTGTTCCTCGGCTTCGCCGGCTCGAACGGCTTCCGCTTCTTCAAGCAGGTGAACGAGTACGGCCTGAAGACGCCGATGCTCGGCGGCATGACGGCGTTCGACGAGGTGGCGGTGCGCAACATGGGCGACTATGCGCTCGGCTCGCTCTCGAGCTGCTGGTACACCGCGCAGCTCGACAACCCGATCAACCGGCGCTTCGTCGCCGCCTATCGCGCCGACAATAGCTACGACCCCGGGCAGTACGCCGCCGGCACCTATCTCTACGGCGAGGTGCTGTTCGCGGCCATCGAGGCGTTGAAGGGCCGCATCGAGGACAAGCAGGCCTTCATCAAGGCGCTGCGTGCGGTGCGCGTCGATACGCTGCGCGGGCCGATCGCGTTCGACGAGTTCGGGAACGTCGTGGGCAACATCTACATCCGCAAGGTGGAGCGCAAAGATGGCCGCCTGGTCAACACGCCGGTGCACACGTACTCGAACGTCAGCCAGTTCTGGACCTATGATCCCAAGGAATTCCTCAAGCAGCCGGTCTACTCGCGCGACTGGCCGCCGATGAAAGCCGCCACATGACCGCAAAACAGCGCATTACCTATTTCCCGCTAGAGCAGATGGACGCGCAGATGCAGCAGGAAATGGAGCGCTGCCGGCGCGAAGGCACGCCGCGTCCGGAAAGCTCTGCGGTGCGCGCCCACGTGCCCGCCGCCTTCTGGGCATTCGCCAATTCCTGGCGTGATCTGTTCCACAAGGGCGTCTGCGACCACGCGATCAAGGAACTGTGCCGCCTGTACGTTTCGCGTTCGGTGCAATGCGATTACTGCGGCAACCAGCGTTCGATCAAGGCTGCCGGCTCCGGGATGGTGGAAGAGCACGTGAAGGATTTGCTCAACTTCGAGAAATCCACGCGCTACAACGATCGCGAGAAGGCGGCGCTCGCGTATGCCGAGGCGATCACCTGGCACCTCGACACGGACGACGCGTTATGGGAGCGGCTGCACCGCCACTTCAGCGAGCCTGAGCTGGTCGAGCTCGGCTGCTTCATCGCGCTCACCATGGGACAGCAAAGCTGGCTGCGGCTGCTCAACATCGACCATCACCAAGTGCTCGCCGGCACGGCTGCCTCGATGGCACCGGGCTACGAGAGCGCGGAGGCGCTGCGACAGTCCAAGTCGGCCGCCGATTACTGGGCGAAGCGCGCCTGAACGTCAACGCTGGGCCGCGGCTGCGCGTTGTTCAAAAAACAGAAACCTAGGAGGATGTGAATGAAACGCTGCAGCTTTGCCTTGCTCGCGGTGCTCGCCGCCTTGTCGCTGCACGCCGGCGCGCAGAGCTATCCCACCAAGCCGGTGCACGTGATCATTTCCTTCACGCCCGGCAGCTCGACCGACATCGTCGGGCGCATCGTGATCCAGAAGCTGACCGAGACGTGGGGCCAGCCGGTGGTGCCGGAGAACCGCGCCGGCGCCGGGGGCTCGATCGGATCGGCCGCGGTTGCGAAGGCAGCGCCGGACGGCTACACGCTGCTCATTAACTCGAACGCCCACTCGGTCAACCCGGCGATTTACGCGAAGCTGCCGTACGACACGCTGAAAGACTTCACCGAGATCACGCCGCTCGCGATCCAGCCCAACGTGTTCGTCGTCACCACCGAGTCGCCGTACAAGACGCTGGCTGAATTCATCAATGCCGCCAAGGCGAAGCCGGGCACACTGAACATCGGTCATGCCGGCATCGGCAGCGGCACGCACCTCACCACGGAGAAATTCATCGCGGCGACCAGCATCAAGGTTACCGAGGTGCCGTTCAAGGGCACACCCGAAGTCATGGCGGCAATGCTGAGCGGCGACGTGCAGGCCTACTGGGCGCCGATTTCCGCCGGCATGTCGCTCATCAAGGGCGGCAAGCTGCGGCCGCTCGCGGTAAGCACGGCCAAACGCAACCCGCAGCTACCCGATGTGCCGACGCCGGCCGAAGCGGGGGCGAAGGGGGCGGAGTCGCCGTTGTGGTTCGGGCTATGGGGGCCGGCGGGCATGTCCGCGGAGCTCGTCACCAAGATCAACACCGATGTGCGCAAGGCGCTTGCCGACCCGGCGGTAAAGGATCGGCTGATTGCCGGCGGCAACGACACCATGGACATGTCGCCGCAGGAGTTCGCGAAACTGGTGCGCAGCGAGATGGACGACTACGCGCGCGTGCTGAAGGCGGCTGGCATCAAGCCGCAGTAGCGAGACGCTTGAGCGGTACGCCGCTCAGGCGCTGTAGTTCCTCAAACGAAAGACCGTCGACCAGGTCCACGACGTGGAGCCCGTCGGGCTTCACGTCGATCACCGCCAGATCGGTGTAGATGCGGTTCACGCAGCGCGCGCCGGTCAGCGGGTAGCTGCAGCGCTCGACGATCTTGCTCTCGCCCTTCTTGGTGAGGTGCTCCATCATGACGAGCACCTTTTTCGCGCCCATCGCCAGGTCCATTGCGCCGCCGACGGCCGGGATGGCATCGGCGCCGCCGGTATGCCAGTTCGCCAGATCTCCCGTGACCGAGACCTGGAACGCGCCGAGTACCGCGAAATCGAGATGCATGCCGCGGATCATGCCGAACGAGTCGGCATGGTGGAAATAGGAACCGCCGGCGAGCAGCGTGACCGGCTCCTTGCCGGCGTTGATCAGATCCTCGTCTTCCTCGCCCGCCGGGGGCTTCGGCCCGATGCCGAGCACGCCGTTCTCGCTGTGCAGGATGATCTCGCGGCCCTTCGGCAGGTGATCGGCCACCAGCGTCGGCAGCCCGATGCC
>DASWER010000305.1:0-3885 GCA_036394655.1 Burkholderiales bacterium | reverse complement strand
GGCGCCGAGGGCTTCCAGCCCGAGGGTGCGGTGTATGAGGAGGCGGGCATCCCGCACCAGGCGATGCGCCTGAAGCTAGGTTGAGAATTCGAACTGCACGGTGGCGCCTTCGGACCCGTCGGGCTCGAAGCTGCGCTCGGCATAGCGCATCTGTTTCCCGCTATCGAGGAGAACCGTCGAGCAGCGGGTGCCGTATTCCGGGTTGACGATCTTCGCCTGCGCCACCACGCTGAAGAGCGGCTCGACCGCCGGCGGCGTCTGCGCAACGCGCGCTTTCACCGGCTGCACCTCCGGCGAATCGAGCAGCAGGTTGCCAAGCGCGTAATAGCCCGGCTCGAGCTTGCGCGGCGCGCCGTCGCGGTTCGACATCCACCACAACTCCTGGCGGTCGCAGACGAGCAGGTTGAACCCGCTGTAGCGCGTCGCCCGGCTCGCCACGTCGGCCATATAGGCCGCAGGCGCGGTGTCAGTGGCCAGAAATCCCGTCACCAGTGCACCGCGCGACTCCGCCGCCGTCGGCTCCCGGGCGCCGCGATAGTTCGTCACCGCCGCGAATCTTCCGCTGCGGCTCACGCCCATCCACGTGCCCATGGCCGACAGGTCGCGCCCGGCCAGAATGTCGGGGCGGTCGCGCCAGAAAGCGGCGGGGGAGGCTGGGCGGCCGTGGAACTCGTCGCGATTGGCTGCTACCACCAGGGAATAGCGCGGATGCGCCTTCCACCCGAGCACGATCAGGCAGATACGAAACGCTCCAGCCGGCGCGGCAGGCCGAGCTTGGCGCCTTCGCGCTCGAGCAGCGCCTCGAACTTGGCCTCGTCCTTCACGCCCTCGTAGACCTCCATATAGGTGGTCGGATCGTCGCGCCGGTGCATCCAGCGCCCGCGCACGCCGCACTCGCGCTCGAGCGCGGCGAACAGGCGCTCGACGCCGGCGCGTACCTCGGCGAGTCGCGCGAGCTCGAGCTTGTAGTAGACGTAGTAGTTCAGATCGGCAGGACGGCGAGCAGCTCGCTGCCGCCCTCGGAGGGCGCGACGTTCACGACGGTGCCGCCGTTGAAGTCCTGCCCCGGCTGCAGCGCCACTCCGGCCGGCGCGCGCGCATGCACCATGCGGCGCTTCACCTGGCCGCGGTACTGGGCGCGCGCCACGATCTCCTGGCCGGGATAGCAGCCCTTGCGGAAGTCGACGCCGCCGAGCGCTTCGAAGTTGACCATCTGCGGCACGAACTGGTCCTGCGTCGCGCCGGTGATCAGCGGCCGGCCGGCGCGGATCTCCTGCAGCGTCCATTCCACCTCGTCGGCGTTCGCGGGCTCGGTCATCTGGGCGACCGGACCAATCTGCAGGAAGCGCCGCTCACCGGCGCGAACCGTAACGATGTCGCCGGCCCAGCCCACGTCGCGCTTCTCCCATTCGACGTCCCACACGCCGTATTGGGCCCACGCATCGCTCTCGTCGCTCACGTTCACCTTCGAGCGCAGCACGAACATGGCAAGGCGTTTGGCCACCGGCTGGGCGAGGTCGCGCGCCACCTGCAGCAGGAAGCCCTGCGGCGACGGAATCACCAGGAAGCTGGCGAGCAGGCGCCCCTTCGCCGAGCACCAGCCGGCGAGCGCGGAACGCTCGGCCGGGAGGTTCTCGATGTCGTTGGTGAGCTGCGCGTGAAGAAACGCACGCGCATCGCTGCCCGTGACGGAGAGCAGCCCATAGCGGGTAAGACGCGCACGCTGCATCGTAGAATGCCGATTTTACAGCCGCGCGAATCCTGAAGACCCTTCTCGCTCTCGTAGTTCTCCTCGTGCTCAGCGTTGGCGGTTACGCCGCCTGGTACGTCGCCACGCCTCTGGAAATGGAGAAGCTTCCGGCCGAGGTCGAAATTGCGCCCGGCGCGGGCTTTCGCACCACCGTGGCGCAGCTCGAGCGCGCCGGCGTGAAAGTCCGTCCCTACCATTTCGAGGTGCTGGCGCGCGGCTTGCGGCGCACGCGCGACGTCAAGGCCGGCAATTACCTGTTTTCGCAGGCGCCGACGCCGATGGAACTGCTCGACAAGCTGACGCGCGGCGACGTCACGCAGGCCGACGTGCGGCTGATCGAAGGCTGGACCTTCTCGCAGTTCCGCACCGTGCTCGACCAGAGTCCCGATCTGCGCCATGACACCAACGGCCTCGAAGAGGCGGAGATCCTGGCGCGCATCCAGGCGACCGAGACCCATCCCGAGGGTCTTTTCTTTCCCGACACCTATTTATTTGCCAAAGGATCGAGCGACCTCGCCGTCCTGCGCCGCGCCTACCGCGCCATGCAGCGCCATCTGAAGACCGAATGGGATGCCCGCGCGCCCAACGTGCCTTATCAGTCGCCGTACGAAGCGCTGATCATGGCTTCGATCATCGAGAAGGAGACCGGGCGCGCGTCGGAACGCGACCAGATCGGTGGCGCGCTCACCAATCGCCTGCGCATCGGCATGCGGCTGCAGGTCGACCCGACGGTGATCTACGGGCTTGGCGCCACCTTCGACGGCAACCTGAAAAAGATCCATCTGCTCGAAGACGGGCCGTACAACACCTATACGCGTGCCGGCCTGCCGCCGACGCCGATCGCCATGCCCGGGCTCGCGTCGCTGCGTGCGGCGGTGCGCCCGGGAAAGACCGACGCGCTGTACTACGTCTCGCGCGGCGACGGCAGCAGCCAGTTCTCGCGCAACCTCGAGGAACATAATCGCGCCGTGTCCAAGTACCAGCTGCGCGGCCGATGAAGTTCCTGACCCTCGAAGGCGTCGACGGCGCCGGCAAGTCGAGCCACATCGAGTTCATCGCCGATGCGGTGCGCGCGAAAGGCGCGCACGTCATCGTCACGCGCGAGCCGGGTGGCACCGACCTCGCCGAGCGCCTGCGTCAGGTGATCCTTGGCGAGCCGATGACCCCGGTGCTCGAGACGCTGCTCGTATTCGCCGCCCGCGCCGATCACGTTGCGCGTGTGATTCGTCCTGCGCTGAAGGCGGGACATCGGGTGGTCTGCGATCGCTTCACCGACGCCACGGTGGCCTACCAGGGCGCGGGCAACGGTGTGAGCAGCGATCTCATTTCGCGCCTGGCCGAAGCCGCGCATCCCGGCCTGAAGCCCGACCTCACGCTGATCTTCGATTGCCCGTATGAGATCTCATCCCAACGCCTCGCCAAGTCCGGCCGCATACTCGATCGCTTCGAGCGCGAAGACCGCGCCTTCTTCGATCGCGTGCGCTCCGCCTACCTTGCGCTCGCCAAGGCCGAGCCGAAGCGCATCCGCGTGATCGACGCATCGCCGGATTCCGCCACCGTGCGCCAGCAGATCGAATCCGTGCTGCAGGGCTTCTGATGCATCCCTGGAACCAGCCGATCCTCGATGCGCTGAAAAAGCGCGAACGCCTGCCGCACGCGATCCTGCTGCACGGCCCGCGCGGCGTGGGCAAGCTCGCGCTCGCCGAGCGCATGGCGCAGCTCCTCCTTTGCGAGCACGCCGAGCCCGCGAAGCGCCCTTGCGGCACCTGCGACGGCTGCCGGTGGTATCTCTCCGGCAACCATCCGGATTTCCGCCGCCTCGAGCCCGAAGCGATCGCCAAGCTGCCGCCGCCGGCAGAAGAGGAGGAGGGGAGTAGCGAGGCGGCCCCTGCCCGGCGCACCAAGCAACCGAGCCTCGTCATCACGGTGGACCAGGTGCGCGGGCTCGCCGACTTTCTCAACGTGGGGTCGCATCGCGGCAAGCTACGCATTGCGCTCATCCATCCCGCCGATGACCTGCAGCTTCCGAGCGCTGCCAATGCGCTCCTCAAAGGCCTCGAGGAGCCACCGTCGGGCGCGATCTTCATCCTGGTCTCTCACCGCCCGGCCCGCCTGCTGCCGACCGTGCGCAGCCG
>DASWER010000304.1:0-2907 GCA_036394655.1 Burkholderiales bacterium | reverse complement strand
GCCGAGGCCGGCACGCTCGGGAACCGCGATCGCGCCGTTGCGATAAGCGAGCTTGCCGCCGACGATGATGTCGTCGACGAGATGGTGGTAATGCGCGTCGGCCGCGTAGGTCAGGTTGGGCAGCACGGCGCCGAGGTGCAGCATGGTCGCGAGCTGGATGCCGAGCTCTCCGGAGGAATGGACGGCCACGCCGAGCTGAAACGTCTCGCACACCCCCGCGGCCTTGACGCACGGGCGAATGCCGCCCCAGAAGGTGGTGTCCAGCAGAACCACGTCGAAGGCTCGATGATGAATGTTGGTGGCGAGTTGCTCGAAGTTGATGACTGCGGTGTTGGTGGCGAGCGGTATGTCGACATAGCGGCGGAGCTGCCGCGCGCCGTCGAGTCCCCAGGTTGGATCTTCGAGGTAATCGTTGTTGAGATCCCCGATGCCTTTGCCAAAGCGGATTGCCTGTTCAAGGGACAAAGCGCAATTCGGGTCGTAGCGCAGGCGATCGCCAGGTACGGCATCGGCGAGCGATTGGTAGCAGGCGAGCTCATAATCCGGTGGGAAGACGCCGCCCTTCAACTTGTGCGTAGTGAAGCCGTGCTCGCGCTTCAGCGCACGCGCATGCGCCACGAGCTGCTCGGCTGTGCGCACTTCGCCGCCGCGCTGGGAGTCGGCGTAGCGGAAGAAAAGGTAAGACGCAAAAGGCACGGCGTCTCTCAGCTTGCCGCCGAGCAGCGCATGGACAGGCAGGTCGAGCGCTTTGCCCATGATGTCGAGGCAGGCGAACTCGAGCGCCGCCAGCAACTGCAGGCGGTTGTTATAGAGCGTCGCCGTCGGGTTCGCGATCTTCCAGCGCAGGGCCTCGAGCGCAAAGGGGTCATGCCCGACGAGATAGGGGGTCAGGCCCCGGATAGCGGCCTCGGCGCTTTCGCCACCGCCGCCCATCTCGCCGAGGCCGGTGATCCCCTGATCGGTCTCTACCTCAACGATGGTTCTTACGAAGCGGCCCCAATGCGCGCCGGCCGCGTGGCGCAGCGGCGCCGCCAGAGGCACCGCGACCGTCGTCGCGCGCAGGCCGCTGATGCGAAGCGGCTTCATTCGAACAAATCCGGCTCTTTGGCGTGCTTTTGCTCGATGAAGCGCAGTACCTCGCGAAGATGGGCGCGCATTAACGTCTCCGCCGCCTCCGGCTTGCCAGCGAGAACGGCCTCTGCGATGGCCGCATGCTGCCTGATGAGCAACGCCAGATTGCCGGGCTCGGGGAGGCTCAGGTAGCGGACGCGGTCGAGCTGATGCTTGACCGACTGGATGAGCCGCCAGCACCGTTGCTTGTCGATGCTCTCGCTGAGCGTGTGGTGGAACGCCTCGTCGAGCTCCAGGAACCGTTCGAGATCCTTGTCTCGTGCGGCAGCGCGCTGCGCCTGCAACAGATTTTCCAGTCGGCCGAGCACCTCGGCGCGACCACTCGCCGCGGCTTCACGCACAACGGCGATCTCGAGCGCTTCGCGGATGAAGCGCGCCTCAAGGACTTCGTGCAGGCGGATCGGCGTTATGAAGCTGCCGCGTTGCGGCAGGATTTCCACCAAGCGGTCCTCGGCGAGCTTTATCAGTGCCTCACGGACCGGCGTGCGGCTGACGCCGAGCTGGAGCGCGAGCTCGGCTTCGGAGAGTTTCTTCCTCGGCCGCAAGCGCATCGTGATGATCGAGCGGCGGAGTACTTCGTGGATTTGCGGGGCTGCAGGATGGCGAGGGTCGATCGCCACAGCGCGCGCTGGCCGGGTCATGGGTGATGCTACCATGGTAGTAGACAATGAGCGCCAGACGGTTCTTGGTTACCGGAGCGAGCCGCGGCATCGGCCGGGCGATCGCAGAGGTACTGAGCGCCGATGGGCACGAAGTGGTCGGCGTGGCGCGTCATCCGGATGCCGCGTTTCCCGGTGAACTTCGGGCTGTCGACCTCGCGGACACCGCGGCCGTGAAAGCCGCGCTTGCCGCATTTGCTGAAGAGCATTTCGACGGCCTCGTGAATAACGTCGGCAGCGTGCATCCGGCAGCGCTCGAGGATGTCGAGTGGGCTTCCCTGGAGGCGGCAATGTGGCTCAATCTCGGTACCGCGCTCGCCTTGACGCAGGCCGTGCTGCCCGGTCTGCGCGCGCAAGGCTGGGGACGGATCGTCAATATATCGAGCGTATCGGCGCTCGGTATTGTGGAAAGGACGAGCTACGTAGCGGCGAAGAGCGCGCTGATCGGTGTCACGCGCGCCTGGGCGCTCGAGCTAGCGACCAGCGGCGTAACGGTGAACGCGGTCGCGCCGGGGCCGATCGAAACCGAGCTCTACGTCGCTACTAACCCACCTGGGAGCCCCAGCGCGGCCCGCCATCTTGCGAGCGTTCCCATGAAACGGCTCGGCAGACCGTCGGAGGTAGCCTCGGCAGTCCGCTTCTTGGCGTCCGATTCGGCGAGCTTCATCACTGGGCAAACAATATTCGTGGATGGCGGCGCCAGTATCGGCAAGCTCGCGTTGTAAAAATCAGTCGTGCTTGACTCGTTGCGAGTGCGGACTTTTTTATTTTTGTGCCCCTTGATTCTCGACGTTGTCGAGGACCGCATGTCCTACGATGACCTTGGCTGAATCGACAGGGACACAAGCTGTCGTTCAGGCAAATCCCCCCGGAGGCTTTCCCCGCCGAGATGGCGCAGATGTTCGGCTACTTCCAGGCCCATACCTACCTGGGCTCGGATTCGTCCGACCGAATCGCGCTTGCCAACAAGATCGCCGGCCGGCAGCCGACCAAGTTCTCCGCATGGGCCCGAGTGAATTTCCCGGTCCGAAAATAGCAATCGTCATTGGCGCGGCGCGCGCGGCGTGATCAGCGCCGGTCCCGCGCGACGCGCCCGCGGATGTACTCGCGCACGGCG
>DASWER010000303.1:0-16050 GCA_036394655.1 Burkholderiales bacterium | reverse complement strand
GACGAGGGCGCCTTCGGCTGCGCGGTACGCCCGCCGGCGGCGTTCTGGTCGCGGTGGCAGCCCGCCAGCGCGAGCGCCAGGGAAGCGGCAAGGATCATCAGCACTTTCATGGTTTCCTCCTGGAAAAAGGGCAGCGAAAGCTCAGCAAGCAGCGCGCCGATGTAGCATTCCCTACGCCATGAAGATTACCTCCATCGATACCTGCCTGCTCACCGTGCCGACGCCGAAGCCGATGGCGCTCCAGTACCCGCATCACAAGCTGGTCATCGCGCAGATCGCCACCGACGAAGGCATCCGCGGCCTCGGCTACAGCCTCGCGTTCAACGGCGGCGGTGCCGAAGCGGTGCTCACCTATCTCGACACGCGGCTCAAGCCCGCGCTGCTCGGCGAGGACCCGCTGTTCGTCGAGCGGCTGTGGGAAAAGATGTTCCGCGTCGACATGGGCGTAAAGAAACAGGGCATCGCCGCGTACGCGCTATCGGCGCTCGACATCGGCCTGTGGGACATCGCCGGGAAGGCGGCAAAGCTGCCGCTCTACAAGTTGTGGGGTGCGGTCAACGACCGCATCCCGGCGTACGGCAGCGGCGGCTGGTCGAAGTACAGCGTCGAGGACCTGGTCAGCGAAGCGCAAAAGTACGCCGGCTATGGCTGCAAGTACTACAAGATGAAGATCCACCATCCCGATCCGGCGGTGAACGCTAGCCGCGTCGGCGCGGTGAAGAAAGCGCTCGGGCCGGGTGTGCGCATGATGGTCGACGTCAACCAGGGCCGCGATGTGATCGGCAACCAGCGCCAGGCGGCGCTGCTCGAGGAATTCGATCTCCTCTGGTACGAGGAGCCGGTGCTCGCCGACGACTATGCGGGACTCGCCGAGGTCGCACAGTCGATCCGCATTCCCGTCGCGGTCGGCGAGAACCACTACACGCGCTGGGAATTCAAGGAGCTGCTCGAGCGGCGCGCGGCGAAGTATCTAATGCCCGATGTCTGCCGCGCCAACGGCTTCTCCGAGACGCTGCGCATCGGCCGCATGGCGTCGGCCTACGGCGTCGCGCTCACGCCGCACCTGATCCACGAGCTCTCGCTGCATGTCGTCGGCGCCCTCGCCAACGGCTTCCTGGTCGAGTTCATGGACTGGGCGCCGCCCGATCTCTTTGAAGAGCTGCCGGCGTGCAAGGACGGCTTCTTCCGCATCCCGGAGAAGCCGGGGCACGGCATTGCCTTGCATCCGAAGGCCATCGAGAAATACCGCTCGTGAGCTACTGGGGTCGCCCCCCTGACAAGGGGGGAAGCGAGCTTCGCGAGCGGGGGGTTTCAGGTTTTAAAAAAACTAAACCCCCCGCTGCGCCTTCGGCTCACGACCCCCTTATCAGGGGGTCAGCTTGAATTTCACCAGGGTAGTGCTGTTCACCGACGGCGATGGACGAGCGAAATTCAAAGAGGAAACGATCGCGCTGCCCGAAGGCAATCCGCAGGCGATGCTCTCGCAAGTGTTCCCCTCCTCCGGCTACCAGCTGCGGCACAGCCCGGTCGGGTTTCGCAGCCAGTGGCATTGCACGCCCAAACCGCAGTGGGTGTTCATCCTCGGCGGCGAGATGGAGATCGGGCTGCGCGACGGCAGCTCGCGCGTGTTTCGGCCGGGCGAGCACTTCTACGCAGCGGACGTACTCCCGGAAGCTGCGACCTTCGACGCCGCGCTGCATGGCCACTGGAGCGCGCAGCGCGGCGCCAAGCCGCTGATTACCCTGTTCTTGAAAACCTAGTTACTGGCTGCGCTCGAAGGGGTCGGTGTGCTCGAAGCGCTCCCATGCGGCGCGCGCGGCGTGGCGGTTCCTGTTCCAGTCGAGCTGTGAGGCGCCGCGGTTGCGCTGGTAGTCGCGCGCCAGCTCGCGCTCGACCTGGTCGAAGTCGCGGCCCTCGTAGCGCGCGCGGCCTTCCCAGCCGGTGCGATAGCCGGGGAGGTAGTCGTCGAAGGTGTAGCCGCGCTCGAAATAGGTCTCGCGCGTGTAATTGGCGCGCCAGAAGGTTTCTTCCGTCACGGGATCGAGGCGCTCGCTAATGCTTTGGCGCCGGCGGTCACCCGATGGGGGTATGAGGGCACGGTTTACAGTCACGCGCCGCTCCGGTGTAAAAGCTGGCATCTCGCGATCCTTGTTGACAGGAAGTCGCTAAAACGTCGCAAGATGCGTGCCGTTTTCCTAAGGGCTAGCGCGCAAGCTGCGTGAGCGCGCTGATCAGCAGCCCGGCGAGCCCGCCGACCAGCGTGCCGTTGATGCGGATGTACTGCAGGTCGGGACCGATGTGGCGCTCGAGCTCGACCACCAGCTTCTCTTCCTGCCAGCCCATGATCTGGTCCTCGATGAAGCGGCCGATCTTCGCGCGGTGCTCCTCGACCAGCGCCGGCGCCGCCTTCAGGATCTGCTCGTCGATCCAGTCCTGGATCTCGCGGTCGGCGCGCAGCGTGCGCCCGAGCGCTTCCAGCATCGCGGTGACGCGCTGGTGCAGCGACGCCGGCCGGCGATCGTACTCGGCGGCGAGCCACTCACGCAGCTCGGTCCACAGCCCGCCGAGATAGCGCCCGAGTGCCGGGCTGTCGAGCGCGTCGTCGCGCAGCCGGTCCACTTTCTCGCGCAATGCCTCATCGGTCTTCAGCTTGCGGATGAACTCCGAGACAAAGGCATCGAAGCGCTTGCGCAGCTCGTGATCCTGGTCGCGGCGCACCTCCGAGATCTTCTGCACCGCGACCTGCACGATCTTCAGCGCCGCGCGCTCGTCGAGCTTGAGCTGCAGCCAGTCGGACAGCCACTTGAGCAGCGGCGCGCTCTTCGCCACCTCGCCGGCGATATACGCCTGCATCTCGGGGCGCGCCAGCACCTCGTCGAGCGCGCCTAGCGCACCGTCGAGCAGCTCGTGGTGGCGCTTGTTCTCGGTGAGGATATCGAGCAGCTGCGCCGCGGCGCCGGCGACGTCGGCCTGTTTCAGGCGTCGCGCGATGGTCTGCTGCAGGTAGTTGCCGACGCGCTCGTCATCGAGCGCCGTAAGTCCATACGCGGTAAGGCGCGTGACGTAGGTCGCGACCGCCTCCGCGTTCTCGGGCCTGAGGAGCCAGTTGTACAGCGTGCGCGCCGGCCGGAAGTCGCGGATGCGCTGCACCACCGCCTCGCTGCTCAGGAAGTTGGTCTGGATGAAGTGCGACAGGCCGGTCGCAATGCGCTCCTTGTTGCGCGGGATGATCGCGGTATGCGGAATGAAGCGCAGCCCGAACGGATGGTGAAACAGCGCGGTGACCGCGAACCAGTCGGCAATCGCGCCGACCATCGCCGCCTCGGCGGTGACGCTGACATAGAACAGCCATGGGTATTGCTTCTCGAACGCCTGCGCCACGACATAGATCGCGCCGGCGAGCAGGAGCAATCCCGTCGCCAGCCATTTCATGCGCCGCAGCCGGGCGTCGCGTTCGGCTTCCTGATGTTCCAACATGAGCGCCTCCAGAGAACCCCGATTCTCTAGGATTCAGGCGCGGCTGCAGTCAGGCAATCATTTGGGCGTCTTTGCGACGATGTCCGCCTCGACCATTGCCCGCAGCTCCGGCGTCACCTTGGGGTTGCCGCCGAACCATTTGCGAAAACCGAACCCGGCCTGCTGCAGCAGCATGCCGAGGCCATCGACCGTGCGGTGGCCGCGCTTATTCGCCTGGGCGAGAAGCCCGGTCTCGAGCGGCACGTAGACGACGTCGTACACCACGGCGCTCTCCTTGAGCGGGCCGAGATCGATCTGCAGCGGTTCCTTGCCGGCGAGGCCAAGCGACGTGCAGTTCACCAGCACATCGGTCCGCGGCAGGAGCTTCGGCACATCGGCCCAGCCGTGCGCGGTCGCGCCGAAGCGCTGGGCGAGCTCCTGCGATCTCGCGAGCGTGCGGTTCACGACATGGACTTGGGCGCCGCGCTGCTTGAGCGCATATGCCGCCGAGCGTCCAGCGCCGCCGGCCCCCAGGACGAGCGCCTTGCAGCCTGGCACGTTCCAGCCCGGAGCGCGGTCGTCGAGATTGTCGATGAAGCCGTGGACGTCGGAGTTGCCCCCCATCAATTTGCCGTTCTCCAGCCATAGCACGTTGACTGCGCCCACCGCCTCGGCGGCGGCGTCGCGCGCGCTGACCGCCCTATACGCCGCTTCCTTGTGCGGCACCGTGACATTCCCACCCACGTAGCCGTTGCTTCCCAGGCCTTTTACGAAACCGGGGAACTGCTCGGGTGTCAGGTCCTTGAGCTCATAGGCGCCCGGGATGCCGAGCGTCTTCAACCAGTAGCCATGGATCATCGGCGAGCGCGAATGCGCCACCGGGTGGCCCATGACGCACGCGCGGCGTAGCGTGCTGGCCACTTACAGCGGGGAGAACGAAGTCGACTTGAGGATGCGGCACTCCTGATTCAGGTGCGCGCCGAGCTCGCGGCTCTTCTGCAAATAGGCCTGGAATGCCGGGTCGGCCATGAGCGCATCGCGCTTTTTCTCGCGGTCGGCCTGGCTGGCGTATTTCCACACATGCACCACCTGGTTCAACTGCCCGACCTCGGAGGTCGCATAGAACACCGGCTCGCCGCAATGCTTCACCTGCGTCGCGTGGCCGTGCTCCTCGTAGAGCTTGAGCCAGGCGCCGAACTTGTTGTTGAAAAGCGTGTAGATGCGCAGATCGAAAATCATGCTTCCTCCGTGGCGGCGAGTATATAGGCCAGGCGATAAATGCCCGCGACGCCGTTAAGCTCCTTACTCGCGAGGGCAGCCACGGCTTCAGCGTTGTATCCAGTGACCAGCGCGATCCAATCCGGCAGCACGTCGCCGCCGCGCAGTTTCTGCTCGGTGGTCTGCGCGGCGTGCGCAGGCGCGATGTTTCGCAGGAGATGCGCCGCCACCAGGCCTTTGCGCGACGCCATGGCGGCGAGCTGCTGCACGATTTCGGGATTCCCGGAAAAGCGAACCGTGAGCAGCGCCTGCCCGAGCGCGGCGCCATGGCTCGCCTCGACCCGGCACAGGCCGCGCACCATGTTGCGGTGATGCGGCATCATCTTGCGCGACCACGGCGTCGGGTTGTTGAGGCGCTCGAGATACGGCCCGGCGGTGATGGTGCTCTCGTCTCGCGCTTCGTAGAGCATGAAGTAGCCGCTGCCGCCATCGGCCGCGACCCAGCGCGAGCCGCGCAGGAATCCGGGAATCGAAAGCCGCTCGGGCATGTGCTCGTGCGCGTGCCAGTCGTCGAATTCTTCGCGCACCTCCGCTGCCACGTCGCACCAGATCGTCACCGCCGCCTTCATAGGGGCACTGCTCTCCCGCTGCCCGCCGCCTCGTGTATCGCCTGCACTACGGCGAGCGTGCGCGTCGCGTCGGCGCCGCTCGAGCGCGGCGCTTCCTCGCCGCGGATCACGCGGCAGAAGTGCTGCAGCTGGCGCACCTGGGGATCGGCTTTCGCTACCGTCAGTGATTCGCGCTGCAGCGGCGCGTACCAGCCGCTTCTGTCCCCATAGCGCCAGAGCTCCATCCTGGGTAACGCGAACGAGCCGCTGGTGCCGGAAAAAAAGTAGCAGTTCTCCGGCTGCTGCGGGTACACCGGGTTTTCGCCCGAGGCGAGCTCCCAGCTCCACGGCGCCGGCACGGCGTCCGACACCGTCGCGCTGCCGACCGCGCCATTCGCGAATCGCAGTGTCACGGCCGCCGAATCTTCGACCGGCAAACCACGCGCAGCATTGGCGGTGATGGCGCGTACCTCGGCGATCTCGCCGCAGATGTAGCGCAGGTCGTCGATATCGTGGATCAGGTTGATCAGCAGCGGCCCGCCGCCAGCTTCGCGCCGCCAGGCGACGTCGAAGTAATCGGCGGGCTTCTGCAGCAGCCACAGCGCGGCGACCGCGGCCAGGCGGCCGATGCGGCCGCCCTGCACCACTTCGCGCGCCTTCTCGATCAGCGGATTGTGCCGGCGGTGATGGCCGACGAGGAGCGGCACGCGCGCCTTTTCCGCGGCGTCGACCAGGCGGCGGGAGGATTCGACCGTCTCGGCCACCGGCTTCTCCACCAGCATCGGAATGCCGCGCTCGACGCAGGCGAGGCCGACGGGCACATGCAGCGCGTTCGGCGTCGCGACGATCACGCCGTCGGGCTTTTCCTTGTCCAGCATCTCGGTGTACAGCGCATAGCGCGGCACGCCGAAATCCGCGCCCTGCACCGGATCGGCGACCGCGGCAAGCTGGCACATCGGCTCCTTGCGCACCGTCTCGATATGCCGACGGCCGAACTGGCCGGCGCCTACGACGGCAATGCGCATTGCTCGAGCAGTGCTTGGGTCGCCGCGAGCGCCCGCCGCGCGCGCTCCAGCGGCTCGAGCTTCTGCGCCACTGGAATTTCGAGGCTGAGCGGAATGCCGGCGGGCAGCGCGCGCAACAGTCCTTTGAGGTCGAGCCCGCCCTCGCCCGGGAACAGGCGATCGCCGCGCGCCTGGCGGATGATCTCCTGCATGTCCGAGGGGCGCTCGGGCCGCGCATCGCAGAGCTGCATGTAGCGCAAACGCTGGCGGCCCACCTTCGCCAGCACTTGCGGCGTGTCTCCGCCGCGGTAGAAATGAATCGCATCGACCAGCAGGCCGCCGTTCGCGCGTGCCGCGCCGTCGAGGATGCGCATGGCCTTGGCGACGTTGGAAACATCCACCCAGGGCATCGGCTCCAGGTTGGCCGACAAGCCGTGTCGCGCGCCGAGATCGCAAAGGCGGCCGAACGTTTCGATCAGCCGCGCTTCGTCGGGGTCGGCGCCGTGCACCAGGAGCTCGGTCGCACCCAGGCGCTGCGCCGCGGCCATCACCGATTCAAGCTCGGGGATCTTGGTCTCGGGCGTGAGGCGGAACACCTCGACATCGAGCATTCGGACGCCGGTATCGGCCAGGCGTTTTTCGACCTGCGCAACATCCAACGGGTAGTTGTACGGCTGGCCCGCCACCGGAACCAGGCGCAGACCGACGTGCGAGTAGCCGGCCTGTGCCGCGACGCTGACCTGCTCATGGTGCGGCAGCTCGAGCACCGTCAGCGCGGCCAGGCCGATTTTTCTCATGAGACGATCCTGCGGAAGTGCGCGTCCATTCGCGCCACATCCGCGTCGAGGCCGGTGAACAGCTTGAAGTTCCTGACCGCCTGTCCTACGTTCATGTGGCCGCCGTCCATGGTGGCGCACCCCGCGCGACGAGCCGCCTTGAGGAGTGGCGTTTCGAGCGGCACGTAGACGATCTCGGAGATCCACAGCTCGCGCCGCAGCAGCTTCTCCGGGAACGGCATGCCCGACTGCTTCTCCATCCCAACGGGCGTGGCCTGGATGAGGCCGTCGGCGCGCTGCAGCGCCGACGCGATATCGCCGTCTGCGCTCGCCCGCCCGGCGCCGTGGACGTCGTTCAGGTGCTCGGCCAGCGCAGCGGCACGCGAAGACATGACGTCGACCACGACGAGAGTCTTCGCGCCCAGCCGCAGCACGGCGTCGGCGACCGCGGAGCCTGCTCCGCCGGCGCCGAGCAGCACCACCCGGTCCAATCGCGCCTGCGGCAGTGCCCGCCGGAATCCCCAGCCCCAGCCTGCGCCGTCGGTGTTGTAGCCGACGAGGCGGCCGTCCGTGTGCACGACCGCGTTCACGGCCCCGATGACGCGCGCCTCCTCGGAGACATCGTCCAGCAGCGGAATCACCGCTTGCTTGCACGGATAGGTGATGTTCAGCCCGTCGAAGCCCATGCGCCTGGCCGCGAGCGCCAGCTCGGGCAGCGCCTCAATACCCAGCTGAAGCTCGTCGAGATCGATGAGCTTGTAAACGCTGCGCAGCCCATGCGCCTGGGCTTCGGTCTCCATCAACGCGGGAGAGCGAGAGCGCTGGATCCCCGCGCCGATCAGCCCCAAGAGGAGATTCTTCTGTCGACCGGCCACGCTACTTTTTGCCGAGCGCCGGCAGCGTCTCGACCACCACCTGCTTGCCGCCCTTCACTTCCACCAGGTAGCTCTCGCGGTCGATGTCGCCCTTGTCGTCGAAGCACACGTCCATCAGGAGGCCGGGCGTCTGCTTGGCGCTGAAGCACGAGTTCTTGATGGTCTGGGCAAAAGCCTTGCGATCGAACTTGCCCATCTTCTCGGTGACCGCTTTGACGACATAGATGCCGGTGTAACCCTTGATGCCGTTATGGTCCGATTTGCTCCTGAACTCTTTTTCGTATTTTTCCGAGAAGGCGCGAATCGCGGGATTGGGCGCGTCGATCGTCAAGCCGACGTGGCCCTTCACGCCGTTAGCGGCGTCGCCCGCGAGCTCGATCACCTTCTGGCCCATGATCGTGGTCTCGCCGATGATCGGCTTGTCGTAGCCCTGCTTGCGCAGCTCGCGCAACAGCCGCGCCGATTCCTCCTCGTTCAAATAGGCGAACAGCACATCCGCATTGGCCTGTTTCGCGCGCAGCACCGGGCTGGAGAAGTCGACCTGGCCGGGATCGGTCGAGATGTCGGCGAGCACCTTGATATTCCGAGCACCGAGCTCCTTGAGGATGGCGTCGCGGCCGCCCTTGCCAAAGTCATTGTTCACGAACATCACGGCCACGCTCTTCGCCTTGGCGCCGCTCGCGATGTACTGCGCCACCTTGGGCATCGCGGTGACCTGCGAGAAGGAGGTGCGATAGACGTAGGGGTTGCCCTGCATGGTGATGTTGGTGGCCTCGCCGCCGGTGAAGTTCGGCACCTCGGCGCGGCGCGTCTCGGCCATGCTGACGATGATCGAGCCCGAGAACACCGGGCCCATGACCACGTAGACGTCGTCGTCGATCGCTTTGACGGTGAGCGCCTTGGCGACCGCTGGGTTGGACTGGGTGTCGTTGGTCTCGAGCTGCAACTTGCGGCCGAGGATGCCGCCCGCGGCGTTGATCTCCTTCACGGCAAGCTCGACGCCGTTCCTGAAGTTGGTGCCGGAGGTGGTGCCGGTCCCCGACAGCTCGACGACACTGGCGATTTTCACGGTCTGCGCGTGCGCGGCCCCCCAAGCGAGGGCGAGTGCCAAGGGAATGATGAGTTTTTTCATGCGGTCCTCCTAGTTGAGCCTCCAAGAAACAGCCGGTTGAGATTCGGATCGTTCAACAGCTCGCTCGCAGGCCGGTCGAGGGCGAGATGCCCCATCTCCAGCACCAGCGCACGGTTCGCAAACTTCAGGGCACTGCGCACATTCTGCTCCACCATCAGCACGGTGGTACCGCCGTCGGCCAGCTCGCGCAGCAGGCGGAACACCTCGCGGCTGATGAGCGGCGAGAGGCCGATCGAGGGCTCGTCGATCAGCAGCAGGCGCGGGCGCAGCAGCAGCGCGCGGCCGATCTCGAGCTGCTTCTGCTCGCCGCCCGAGAGCGTCGAGGCCTGATTGTGCAGGCGCTCCCTGAGGCGCGGGAAGCGCTCGAGCACTTCTGGAATTCTTTCGTGAATCAGCTTGCGGGGCAGCGTGATGCCGCCGAGCTCCAGGTTATGCAGCACCGAGAGCGAGCCGAAGAGATTTCGGCCCTGGGGTACAAACGCGACGCCGAGATCGAGCATCGCCCGGGGTGGCGTGCCGTTGATGTCTTTGCCATCCATTTTCACCGCGCCGGAGCGCGGCACGAGCAGGCCGAACAGCGTCTTCAGCGCGGTGGACTTGCCCGCGCCATTGGGTCCGATGAGCAGCGTGATCTCGCCGTCATTGGCGGTGAATGACAGCTGGTTCAATATCGTCAGCGTGGGCGAATAGCCGGCCACCACGTTCTGGAACTCAATTGCCAAGGTAGGCCTCCAGAACAGCGCGATTGGATTGCACTTCCTCCGGCTTGCCCTCGGCCAGCACCTTGCCTTCGACCATGCAGATCACGCGCGGGCACAGGCGCATGATGAATTCCATGTTGTGCTCGATGACGATGAAACTGCCGCCCTGGCTTTGATTCAGCTTCGATAGCAATTCCCTGAGCTCATCGACCAGCGCGGGATTGACGCCTGCGCAGGGCTCGTCGAGCAGCACCAGGCGCGGCCGCGCCATGAACGCCATGGCGATGTCGACCAGCTTCTGCTGGCCGTAGGACAGGCTGCCGGCGGGCAGGTGGGCGACGTGCTCGAGGCGGAACAGCTCGATCATCTCGTCGGCCTGCTGGCCGAGGCCCGCGTCGGGGGCGGCGAACAGGCGTCCGGCAAGCGAGTCCTTGAACTCCTGGGCCGCGGCGATCAGGTTGTCTCGCAGGCTCAGCTTGCCGAACACCTGCAGCGTCTGGAAAGTGCGGCCGATGCCGCGCCGCGAGAGCTTGAGCGGCGACATGCCGGTGATGTCCTCGCCGCAGAACTCCATGTGCCCGGCGGTCGGCTTGATCTGGCCGAGGATGCTGTTGAAGAGCGTGGTCTTGCCGCTGCCGTTGGGGCCGATGACGCCGACGATCTCTCCCGGGCCGACTGCGAAGCTCACGCCATCGACGGCGCGAATGGCGCCGTAGTGCTTCACGCAGTCTTTCACCTCGAGGAACGGCGTCATGCCCTTTTCCACCGGTCAGGGATGGAAAGCAGGCCGCCGGGCAGCCAGATCATCAGCGCCACCACCGCAAGGCCGAAGATCACCAGGTACCAGTCCTTCAGGAAGCGCAGCCATTCCGGCAGCAGGATCACGATCGCCGCGCCGAGCATCGGCCCGAAGAATTTCCCCGAGCCGCCGACGATCACCATCAGCAGCATCATCAGCGACGCGGTGAGATGGAACGGCGCCGGCTCGATGAACTGCACCAGCACCGCAAAGTACGCGCCGGCAATCCCGGCGAAGGCGGCGCCGATGGCAAAGGCGAGCAGCGTGTAGGCAGTGATGTTGACGCCCAGGCTCTCGGCGCGAATCGGGTTGTCGCGCAGGGCGGCAAAGGCGCGGCCCCAGGGCGAGCGGATCACCCACCACAGCAGCAGCGCAAGCAGGATGGTCGAGCCGTATGCGAACCAGAAAAACGCGGCGGAGCGCTCGAGGCTCAGTCCAAAGAACGCAGGTCGCTGGATGCCGGAGATGCCGAAGGTGCCGCCGGTGAGCCACTCCTCGTTGCGGAAGAAGAGGTAGGTCAGCACGTTGAAGCCGAGCGTGGCAAAGGCAAGGTAGTGGTGCTGCACTCGCAGCGCCGGGAAGCCGATCACCAGGCCGACCAGGAAGCACAGCACCGCGGCCATGGGCAGCACCAGCCAGAAGGACAGCCCGAGCTTCATCAGGATCGCCGCGGTATAGGCGCCAATGCCGAGGAACGCGGCGTGGCCGATCGACATCTGCCCGGCATAGCCCACGGTCAGGTTGAGCCCCATTCCGGCCATCACATAGACGCACCACAGCGTGAGGAGATAGATGCCGTAGTTTTTCAGGCCGAGCGGCGCGGCAGCGAGCAGCACCATCAACACCGCCAGCGCAATCCGCTGGGATCTTTTCAAACCTTGCGCTCCTCGGCCTTGCCGAGCAGACCCTCGGGCTTGAAGAGGATCACGACCAGGAACAGCATCAGCGCGACGCCTTCCTTGTACGCGGGAGAGAGGTAAGCGCCGGTCAGGTTCTCGAGGATGCCGACCAGCACCCCGCCGAGCAGCGCGCCGCGGGTCTGGTTGAAGCCGCCGATGATCGCGGCGTAGAAGGCTTTCAGGCCGATGGTGTCGCCCATGTCGAACTTGGCGAGATAGGTCGGCGCCACCAGCAGCGCCGCCACCGCGGCGAGCAGCGCATTGATCAGGAAGACGTAGAGGATCATCCGCTTGACGTCGATCCCGAGCACCGTGGCGGACTCGGTGTTCTGCGCCACCGCCTGCATCGCGCGCCCGGTGATGGTCCGGTTCAGGAACGCCTGCAGGCCGAAGACGATCGCGCCCGCGAGCACCAGCGTGCCGATGTCGTAGAAGGAAATTCTCACGCCGAGAACCGAAACCAGCGTGTCGGGAAACACGTTCGGAAACGGATGCGCCTCGGCGCTGTAGCTCGCCCTGACCAGGTTCTTCACGCCGATCGAAAGTCCGAGGGTCGCGATCACCAGCGGGATCACGCCGTGCCGGATCAGCGGATCGACCACCGCTTTCTTGAAGCCCACGCCGAGCACCAGCATCGATGCGATGCAGGCGATGGCGAACGCGAGCCACAGGGGCGCGCCGAAGGACAGGCCGAGCAGCGTGATGAACGCGGGCAGCATGACGAACTCGCCCTGCGCGAAATTGATGGTGCCGGAGGCCTGCCAGAGCAGCGTGAAGCCGAGCGCGGCGAGCGCATAGATGGCGCCCACGGCCGTGCCCGATATGACGAGCTGCAGGAAATCGCCCAACCGCCCTCCTCCCCGGCAAATGCTACTGTGTGCGGCTCGTGCCATGATAGGCGCCGTGACCCGCCTACTGCTCGCCGCGCTCGCGGCATTGATGGTCCATGGTGCGGGGGCACAGTCGTATCCCTCGCGTCCGGTGAAGATCGTGGTGCCGGCAACGCCCGGCGGCGCGATCGATCTGATCGCGCGTACCCTCGGCGAAAAGATGACCGGCTCGTTTGGGCAGCCGGTCGTCGTCGAGAACAAGCCGGGTGCGGCCAACAACCTCGGCACCGACTTCGTCGCCAAGAGCGCGCCCGACGGCTACACGCTGCTGATCATCGCTTCGAGCCACGCCACCAACAAGTTCCTCTACAAGGACCTGTCCTACGACCCGGTGAAGGATTTCGAGCCGGTGGTCTACACGCACGTCGTGCCGCTGCTGCTCGCGGTGCACCCGTCGGTGCCGGCGAAGAATGTCCAGGAGCTCACGGCGTGGGTGAAGGCCAATCCCGACAAGGCGGTCTACGCCTCGAGCGGGTCCGGCAGCTCGCTGCACATGGCCGCCGAGCTCTACATGAGCATGACCGGCACGAAGATGCAGCACGTGCCGTACAAGGGCAGCTCGGCCGCGCATCCCGATCTGCTCGCCGGCCGCACGGCGATGATCTTCGACACCATCACCGCGGTGCGCGGACATGTGAAGGCAGGCACGCTGCGCGGCATCGCGGTCACCACGCTCAAGCGCTCGAGCTCGATGCCCGAGCTGCCGACGATCGCCGAGTCGGGCCTGCCGGGCTACGACGCCAGCACCTGGGGCGGCATCCTCGCGCCCGCGGGCACGCCGAAGGAAGTGGTGGCGAAGCTGAACGGCGCGATGAATGCGGTGCTCAAGCAGGACGACGTGCGCACCCGGCTCGGCGGCGCCGGCATCGAGATCCAGGGCGGCGCGCCCGGCGAGTTCGCCGAGGTGATCAAGGCCGAGATCGACAAATGGGGCCGCGTCGTCAAGGAAGCCGGGATCCAGCCGGAATGAGCACCAAGGAAAACCTGCCGCAGGCCTCCAACCCGCTGGGCATCGACGGCCTGGAGTTCGTCGAGTACGCCACCTCGCAACCGCAGGCGTTCGGCGCGCTGCTGCAGAAGCTCGGCTTCGCGGCGGTGGCGCGGCATCGCTCGCGCGAAGTGATGCTCTACCGCCAGGGCGCGATGAACCTGATCGTCAACGCGCACGAGGCGGCCGAGAGCGCGCCGACGCTGTCGGCCTTCGCGCTGCGGGTGCGCGACGCGGCGTACGCGCACCACCACGCGCTCGAGCTTGGTGCCTGGGAGATGCCGACGCGCGCTTCCGCCATGGAGCTCAACATCCCCGGCATCCACGGCGTCGCCGACACGCTGATCTATTTCGTCGACCGCTATCGCGACTTCTCGATCTACGACGTCGACTTCGTGCCGCTCGCCGCCACCGAAGCGCGCCCGCCGGCGATCGCCGGGCTGCACTGGTTCGGCGTGGTGCAGTCGATCCTGGGCGATCGGACTGCCGACTGGCTGGATTTCTATCAGCACCTCTTCGGCTTCAGCGTGCTGCCGCGTGGCCAGTACTTCGGCGTGCTGCCCAAAGGCACGCTGCTCGAGAGCCCGTGCCACAAGTTCTACCTGCAGCTGGTCGAGCCGCCGCCCGGCGCCGAGGACGTGCGCTGGGACGAGGGCCTGGTACGTGTCGGCCTCGGCGCCGCCGATGTGCCGGCCGCCGTGAAAGCCCTGCAGGCGCGCGGCATGGTGTTCGTCGACCGCGGCGCCGTGCAGCCGAGCGAGAAAGGCGCGCTGACGCAGCCCTATCTCGGGGGCGTGACGTTCGAATTAGTCCACAGCCATCTCAAACCATAAAGGGGTCAGAGCAATTTTCCTGAAACAAATGGAGAACCATGCGGCCCCGATTTGTAACCAGAAAATTGCTCTGACCCCTTTATGAATCTGGATCACTTCGGGATGGACACCATCACGCTTGCGGGGCCGCTCGAGGCCAAGCTGCGCGCGGTACGCGCGGCTGGCTTCACGCAGATCATGCTCTCGGCGCAGGACATCGTCGGCCATCCCGGCGGCGAGGCGGCGGCGATCGCCGCCGTGCAGAAGAGCGGCCTGCGCGTCACCGGCTTCCAGGTGCTGCGCGACTTCGAGGGCCTGGACGGGCATCTCCACGCGTACAAGGTGGATGTCGCCAAGGCGATGCTCGAGATGTGCCGCGCGCTGCGCTCGCGCATCCTCTTAGTGTGTTCCTCCGCCTCGGCGCATGCCACCGGCGATACCGGCCGCCTGGTGAAGGACCTGCAGAAGCTGGCGATGCTCGCCGTGCCGCTCGACATCCGCATCGCCTACGAAGCGCTCTCCTGGGGCCGGCATGTCCACGAGTACACCCAGGCCTGGGACATCGTGCAGAGCGCCGGGCGCGAGAACCTGGGCCTCGCGCTCGATTCGTTCCATATGCTCGCCAACCGCACGCCGCTCGATACGCTGCAGGAGATCGAGCCGAAGAAGATCTTCATCGTGCAGCTCTCCGACTTTCTCTGGCAGGAGGTGCGCTCGCCCGAGGATCGCATCGAGACCGCGCGCCATTCGCGCGTCTTCCCCGGCGAAGGCGTGCACAGCGAAAAGGTGATCGAGCTCGCGCGCCAGCTCGACGAGATGGGCTACCGCGGGGACTACAGCTTCGAGGTGTTCAACGACGACTACCGGCAGTTGCCGCTGCCGGTGGTCGCGGAGCGGGCGCGACGCTCGGTGAAATGGATCACCGGCCGCGTCGCGCGCCGCAGCCTGCCGGCACGCCGGCAGGCATAACTTCCCTTACTTGGTCGTCGAGCCGGCGCCGGACTGCTTCTTCTCGTCCGGGTCGATGGCGCGCTCGATCTTGTTCTTGGCGGTCGTCGCGTCCTGCTTGGTCATCGCCTCGAGATACTCGATGCGCGAGAGCTTGCCGTCGCCGTTCTTGTCGGCTTGCTTGAACTTCTTGGCGAGCTCCGGGTTGGCCGCGGCTTCTGTGCGGGAGATGTAGCCGTCCTTGTTCTTGTCGAGCGCGTGGAAGCCGGGATCGTTGGCGTCTTTGCCGACCTTGTCTTCGGCATAGCCGGCGCCGACTGCAAGCGCGAGCGCCGCGGCGACGAGAAAGAAAGATGATTGAGCGAGCCTCATACAGACCTCGTGGTTGAGAAATTTTGAGGCCCTGACTATGCGAGCGCGCGGCAGCCCCGGCAATGCGCCGAAGGACGCAGGCGCTAGCCTGGGCGTAGCTGCCGCCCGACAGTTTCAGTACGGCGAGGGCGTGCCGAGGTCGAGCCCGTGCTTTTGCAGCAGCGCTGCATGCTCCGGCGCGCTCAGGAACTTAAGGAACGCGCGCGCGGCATCCGGCTCGCGCGCGCCGACGTGCACGCCACCAGAAAACACGGTGGTTTGCTGCAGCGCGGCGGGTAGCGCACCGACGAAGTCGATGCCCGGGAAATGAATCAGCTCGCTCACCAGCTGGAAGCCGATTTCCGCCTCGCCCTTGGCGATCAGCTCGCCAATCGGCGCGCCGGAAGGCGGAGTGCGGAACTTGGGCTTGAGCTCGGCAAGCACGCCCAATTTGTCCAACAGGCTGGTGACGTAAACGCCGCTCGGACCGGTGGAGACGCCGATGGTCTTCGCCGCAGCGAGCGTGCGCTTCAAGGCATCGGTTGAGCTGACGTCGGGTTTCGGTGCACCGGCGCGCACCGCGACGCCGACCA
>DASWER010000302.1:0-3448 GCA_036394655.1 Burkholderiales bacterium | reverse complement strand
TAGCTGAGCAGGCGATAGGTCATGGCTGCTTCTCCTTTGCGGCCTGCGTCACGCGCTTGAAAAAGTCGTAGATGCCCGTCTCGCTCATGTGCCGCGCGTCGGCAAGCTCGCCCAAGCGCGTGGCGTACAGCACCTTGTTGTCGGGCGAGAGCACTACCGCGGCGGGTATCCCCTTCTTGATCGGATTGCCGTAGGCCTGAGCCAGGTCGAGATTGCGGTCGAACCTGCCCACATCCACCTTCACCACCTTGAACTCTCGCTTTACCAGCTCGGCGTTCTTGCCCGTCTGCAGCGCTTGATCGAGCGCGCGGCAGTCCGGGCACCAGTTGGCGCCGAAGATGACCAGCACCGGCAGCTGAGTCGCCTGCGCCGCGTCCAGCGCCTGCTTGACCGCGGCCTTGGCGTCGGCCGATTCGTCGTAGGGCAACGGCGCTGCGTACGCTAAGGTCGCGAGCAGGCTGGCGAGAAAAAGAAGTTTCCGCATCTGGACTCCTTCGAAGAGATCAATTGCACTAGCCACGCCTGCGCTGCATGACTTTGCCGAAGCGCACGGCCAAGTATGCACCCAGCGCCAGGAAGCCCGCGGCGAAAACATAGAAAGGCGTGCCTAGCTCGATGGCAACGGGCGATGCAGAGACAAGCCCGACACCGGCCGCGAGATTGAATGCGCCCCACATGAAATTGACCAGCGCAGATGAATTACCAACCCCGCGAGGCTTGGCAAACGGTGTGGGAAAGGGAGCCCCTTGAAGACCCGCGACAAGATGTGGAATGCAGTTGCAGAGAAACGCTCCGGCGAAAAAGTGGGAGACGAGGTCCATCCTCAGTACACGCCAGGGATAAATCGCGCCGTGCGCGCGCAGTAGGCTTGATACGAGTCACCAAATGCTAGCCGAAGCAGGGTCTCCTCGGCGCGCGCCCGCAAATCACTGCCAATCGCCATGAGAACAAAGCCGGCCCATACGACGGCGGTGGGAACCCAAATGGCGCAGCCAAGCGCAAGCAGGTTCAAGCCCATGTAGATCGGATGCCGCAGGATCCGGAACGGCCCTCCGGTGGCAAGTTGATGCCCTCGATCAAGCTTCGCGCGGTAACGCCACGAGGTGAAATGCAGGAGCGCCCAAACCACCTTGCTCACGCTCTTGCTCCCATTTCGCGAATCATCAACAGCTCATCCGATCCTACCTCACACTCTGCATACGACTTCAGCTCAGCCGGCGCAAAGCCGAGCCGCTCGAGCAGATGCAACGATCGCGTGTTGGCGCGCTTGAACACCGCGCAGGCGCGCCCTACGCCGTAGCGCCCGGCGAGCTCGGCGAGCATCGCTTCGCACGCTTCGCGCGCCAGTCCGCGACCCCAATACTGGCTGGAAAGCACGTACGCGATCAGCGCCACGCCGCTCGGGAACACGGTGGCTTGGACATACCCGACCGGCTCCGCTCCCCGAAGGCGCACCACCCAATTGAGCCATTGCTGCTGCCCATCGTTCGAACGCCGGCTCTCGAGCCTGCCGAAGCGCTCGCGCAGCCACTCGAGCGAAGCAGGCGGTTCGTTTTCGTATTCGTAGATCGCAGGATCGGACAGCACGGCGAACATCTCATCGGCGTGCGGCGCGGCCTGCGGTTCCAGAGCGAGACGGTTACTGGCGAGCGGTCTCTGCAAATTCGACCTTGGCGATCCAGTTGCGCTTGCGGCGCGCGAGGCGATCGTCGGTGCCTTCGCCATCGAAGCTCGCCGGCGCGCGGCGAAGCAGCGCTTGATCGACGCCCTCAAAAGCGTTGACGCTGACCACCGCATAGAGATGGCCGTCTATGCGGCTGGTCACCACCGGCACGATGCCGCAGCGCGAGCAGACGTGGAAATCCGCTGTGCGCGTGCCGAAGGCGTACGTCGATACAAGCGCTGGTTCCTTGATAGACACCTGCAAGGCCCCGCGCGGGTTCGAGGTCCAGACGCCGCCGTGCTTGGTGCAGAACGAGCAGCCGCAGGCGCGCGCCTGGATCTCCACGGGATCGGGCTCCCAGGTGAGCGCGAAGGAGATGTTGCCGCAGTGGCACTTGCCGTGGATCAGCATGGTTAGAAGCCGTACAGGCGCGCTGGATTGTCGACCAGGATCTTCTGCTGCAGCGCCGGCTCAGGCGCCATCTGCGCGAAGAGGTCCGCGAGATCCCCGTCGTTCGGCATGTGCTTGCCGACGTTCGGATGCGGCCAGTCGGTGCCCCAGAGGATGCGGTCGGGTGCCGCCGCGATCAGCTTCTGCGCGAACGGCAGCGCGTCGGTGAACGGCGGCCCCATCGACGAGACGCGCTCGGCGCCGCAGATCTTCACCCAGAATTTGTCGTTCTTCATCCATTCGAGCAGCACCTTGAACGGCTGCTGATCGAGGCCGTCCCCCGCCTTCACGCGCCCCATGTGGTCGATGACCATCGGCACCGGGATCTTCTTGAACAGATCGCTGAACTCGACCAGGTCCACGGCGTCCAGGTGCAGGATCAGATGCCAGCCCATCGCCTTGACGCGCTCGACCGTGCGCTGGAAGAACGCCATGTCGGGACGGCCGCCGAGGTGCTTGACGAAATTGAAGCGCACGCCGCGGATGCCGCCGTCGTGCATCTTCTGGAACTCGCGCTCGCCGTAGATCTCGTCGATGATCGCGGTGCCGCGATATTGCCCCTGCGCGCGCGCGATGCCGTCGAGCGTGACGCGCAGGTCGGCGCCGTGGCAGCTCGCGTGCACGATGACGGCACGCTCGATACCCAGCGTCTTATGAAGCTTTTGTAAATCCTCGAAAGGCGCATCCGGCGGCCAATAGGGCGCGTCCGCTGCATAGGGGAATTTCGCCGCCGGTCCGAAGATGTGGCAGTGCGCATCGCAGGCCAGCGCCGGCGGCTTGAACTTCGGTTTACGGGTATTCGGGTCCGGCGGGGCGGTGCTGTTCACCGGTTGACCGGTTCGAGCACCAGGTGGATCAGCGCGAGCTGGCCTTTGCCGATTGCAGCGAGGCCGCGCTCGAGCGCGGCGCGCACCTCGCGCGGGCGCTCGACCTTTTCGCCATGGCCGCCGAAGGCGCGCGCGAGCATCGCGTAGTCGGGGCACGGCGCGATCGAGGTCCCGATGAACTTGTTGGTGCGCACCGCGTAGCCCTGCGGATACTCGCGCACCACGTCGTTCTTCTGCGAGAAGTAGCCGGCATTGTCGAAAAGGACCACGAGGAGCGGCAGGCGGTGCTCCTGGCAGGCGCCGAAGGCGGCGGGCACGGCGTTGTAATAGAACGAGCCGTCGCCGATGGTCAGCACCACCGGACGCTCGGGCAGTGCATTCTTCACGCCGAGCGCAGTGCCAAGGCCCATGCCCAGGCCGCCGTAGCTCGATTCGTAGAAGGCGCCCGGCTGCAGGCGCTCGAGCAGCCGCACCAGGTCGCCGCGATGCGAGATGGTCTCGTTCACTA
>DASWER010000301.1:0-2183 GCA_036394655.1 Burkholderiales bacterium | reverse complement strand
GAGCGTAGCCTTGCCGAGCTCTCGGCTGAAGAAGCGCGGGCGGGAATCGCCGCGCGCACTGCCTTGCGAGCGCCTGGACCGGCGATCGACAAAGTCTTCGAGATCACGATCCCCGGATCTGGTGGAGGCATCCCGCTGCGGGTCTATCAACCTCCTGGTGCTGCAGGTGTCGTCGTCGCGTTTCACGGCGGCGGTTGGCTCATGGGCAATCGCGACAGCTTCGACGCGGTCTGCCGGCACCTGGCGGCCGATTCGGGGCTCGCGGTGGTCAATGTCGACTACCGCCTGGCGCCCGAGCATCCGTTCCCGGCGGCGATCCACGATGCGTGGGCGGCGACCCGCTGGGTCGCCGAGCGCGGACCAGCGCACGGCCTGCCGGCGCGGCGTCTCGCCGTAATGGGCGAGTCGGCCGGAGGCAATCTCGCTGCGGTCGTATGTCTCCTCGCGCGAGAGCGAGGAGCGCCGAAAATTCTCGCGCAGGCGCTTGTCTATCCGGCGACCGATGCTCGCCAGCAGGCGGAATCTTTGCGGACCTATGCCGAAGGCTACCTGCAGCGCGCCGTCGACGTCGAGCACGCGTTCCGCACTTACGCGCTCGACCATGGTGTCTCCCCGACCGACTGGCGCCTGTCGCCGCTCCTCGCGCCGAGCCACGCGGATCTGCCGCCTGCGCTCGTGATCAGCGCCGAATGCGATGCCATCCGTGACGATGGCGAGGCTTACGCCTCGAAGCTCTCGGACGCCGGAGTGCCGACCACCTGTGTGCGCTACATGGGGATGTTGCACACCTTCTATGGGATGCGAGGCATGCTCGGCGCCGCTGCTCTCGCGCAGCGGCAGGTGTCGGAGATGCTGGCTGCCGCAGTTTCTTCAGCGCAAATTGGATAACGATGCGCCGCGCCTGCGCAAAGTGGACACGGCGTCTGGTTCACTTGCGTACATTCGGCATCGATGGCGACCACGACGATCCGATACAGAAGCCTGGGCCGTGTTGGTCTGAACGTCAGTCGTATACGCCGCGCTCTTGCCTTCGTCGCAATCGTCGTCAGCTCCAAATCTGATGCTCACGGTGTGCGGCAGCACCGACCCTGGCGCAACCCGCGCAAGTAGAGGCTGAACCATGGGATACGCGCCGGTCCTCCTGCTGTCCTGCATCATCGGACTTGCGTTCAGCATCTCGCCGACGTTCCTCGCCAGCATGAGCGTCTTCATCAAGCCGCTCGCTGCCGAGTTCGGCTGGGGGCGCACGCAGGTGTCGGCGGCGGTCTCTGTCAGCACGCTGTTCTTGGCAGTCTGCTCGCCGATGATCGGACCCATGTTGGACAAGTACGGCCCGCGCCGCGTGATCCTGCTTGCGACGATGCTGTTCGCGGCCGCGGTCGCGAGCATGGCCGCGCTGAACGGCAATTACGCTATGTACCTGGCAATCGCCGCGCTCATAGGCATCACGGGCACCGGCAGCAACGCGTTTGCTTACCTGTCGATCCTGCCGAACTGGTTCGACAGGCGCTACGGCCTGAGCCTGGGCGTGGCGATGATCGGAATAGGGCTAGGCCAGCTCGCCGCACCGCTGTACGCCAATGCGCTCGTCAGCGAATACGGCTGGCGAGCGGCCTACGCGATGATCGGTCTGCTGATCTTCCTGGTGACCGTGCCGAACGCGCTGTTCCTGCTGAGAGACCGGCCAGGCGGCGCGGTCGCTAAGCGTGCGACGTCCATGGAATCGGCGGCCGGCAGCACCCGACGGGAAGCAATCGCGCAGCCGGTGTTCTGGCGCCTGTCGCTCAGCTTCTTTCTGATCACGATCGCCGCCTCGGGCTGCATCGTGCATCTCGTGCCGCTGCTCACCGACCGGGGTGTGACACCCGCGAGCGCCGCCGCGATGGCCGGGCTGATCGGCGCATCGCTGCTGATCGGCCGGCTGGTGACGGGCGTGCTGCTCGACTACATCAGCGCCACCCTGATCGGCGTGGTGTGTTTCGCGGCCGCCGCGGTGGGCATCGCGATGCTGATGGTCGGGGTACAGGGTCCGCTGATCCCGCTGAGCATCATCCTGATCGGCATTGCGTTCGGCGTCGAGGGCGACCTGATGGCCTTCATGACGCGGCGCATCTTCGGCATGCGAGCGTACGGAGCGATCTACGGCCTCATGTTCGGCACCTTCAACGCCGGCATCGTGCTCG
>DASWER010000300.1:0-9226 GCA_036394655.1 Burkholderiales bacterium | reverse complement strand
CCGCAGGGTGGCGGCATCCGCCCCTCGGTGTGGTACGTGCCTCTGCGGCGCACGCCGAATGCGCCCGGCGCGCCGCAACAGACGCCCGCGCCGCGACCGGAAGGAAACAGCCCGGCGTCCTAGCGCCTAAGGACGCATTTTTCGTAGAGCTCGGGAAACGCACCCTGCGGGTCGTACTTCAGCTTCAGCGCGCGATACGCCGCACCGCCGTAATGGCGCTGAAATTCCTCCGGCGTGAAAAAGCTGTCCGAGTAAAGCGACTTGATGCCGCCCAGCTCGATCACCTTGCGCTCGATCAGCCGGTTGAAGTGCCCGGCGGCGTGCGCCTCGCGGGTGCGCTTCACGTCCCAGAAACCGAAGTTGATGTACCACTCGTTTCGCACCGGGTACAACGAAAAGTGTCCACCCCGAGGCCCGATCGGGCAGATCCATTGCGGCCAGAGCGCGATGTGCTCGGCATAGAACGCCAGGAACTCCGCGGCGCGCGACAGTGGAATGTCCACATCCTGGATCACCGACTCGGAGTGCAGGCCCATCGCGCGCTCCAGCCTTTTGGTAATCCCGACGCGGCTGTTCCAGCGCATGATCTTCGTGTACGTCCGCGAGCCCAGCCGCTCGCGCCCATAGAGGCGGCGGATCAGCGGATTCTGCGCCAGCACGTTCTTCGAGCACCAGAACCAGTCGGTGTCCCAGCGCCAGATGTAGTCGTGGATGCTGAGAAAGTCCTCGCGCTTCTCGGCGATCGAGCGGTAGTAGATGTGCTGGTAGGTGTAATCGCTCGTCCAGGGCGCCGTGTCGCTGAAGCGGCCGAGCGTGAGGTACATCTCGTGCGGCGAGAACACGGTGCCGTCGACGAAGTCCGCCTCCCCCACTTTCAGCCGGTTGCCCAGCTCGGTGAAGAACCGGTCGGCCGATTCGAAAGGCCGGTGTTCCAGCCGCACGTAGCGCTTCACCGGCACGGTGCGCGCCTTGACGCGCAGTGCATAGCCCAGCGTGCCGTACGAATTGGGAAAGCCGAAGAACAGATCGGCATGCTCATTGTCGGCGGTGCAGGTGACCACGCGCCCGTCGCCCAGCAGCACGTCGAGCTCGCGCATCGTGTCGTGCACCAGGCCATGGCGATGCGACGAGGATTCGATGCCGACGCCCGCCACGGCGCCGCCGAGCGTGATGGTCTTGAGCTGCGGCACCACCGCCGGCATGACGCCGTGCGCCAGGCACTCGCGCGTCAGGTCCTCGTAGGTGATCATGCCCTCGGTGTCGACCCAGCCGGCGGCCGCGTCGACGCGCAGCACCTGGTTGAACGAGCGCACGTCGAGCCGCCGCCGCGCGAGCGGGCTGCGGTCGCGAAACAGGTTCGAGGTTTCCTTGGCGAGCCCGACCGGGCCCGCGCCCTGCCTAAGCCGCGCGGCTAGGGCTTCTTTTTTCTTGGAGTGCTGCTCGTGCGGGAGGCTGTTCGGGCTCGTAGAGGAAGCTCCGGCTCATGGGATAGCTCGATTTCGAGACGTTACCCTTGGAGAACACGATCTGGAAGAGATGCGTGCGTGCCCGCTCGGAGCGGAACATCTCGGCGCAGCCGTAGAGATAGACGCGCCAGATGCGGCGGAAGCGCTCGTCGAATTTCTTCGGATCGAGCGCGCGGATCTTGTCCCAGTTGCGGTCGAAGCGCTCGGCCCAGACATCCAGCGTCAGCGCGTAGTGCCGGCGCAGGTTCTCGACGTCGAGGATCTCGAGGCCGGCCTTCTCCATCTCGATGGTGACGTCGGCGAGGCTCGGGATCCAGCCGCCCGGAAACACGTACTTGCGGATGAAGTAATCGGTGTCGAAATAGCCGACGTGGCCGATGAAGTGGATCAGCCCCAGGCCGCCGGGCTTGAGCGAGCGCGCGTGCGCCTGGATCAGATCCACCAGGCCGTCGCGCCCGGCGTGCTCGAGGCAGCCGATCGAGACCACCTTGTCGAACTGCCGGTCCATGCTGCGGAAGTCGCCTTCGACGGCCGCGGTCCTGCGCAGGCGCCGCCGCTCGATCTCGCGCTGCGCGTGCTCGACCTGAGAGCGCGTGGTGTTGTAGCCGGTGACCTTGACGCCGAAATGCTCCTCGGCGAAGAGCAGGAAGCCGCCGAAGCCGCTGCCGATGTCGACCACGTCGTCGCCGGGCTCGAGCAGCACTTTCTTGCCGACGTGCTCGAGCTTGTTGCGCTGCGCCTCTTCCAGCGTGCGCGTGCCTTCCTTCCAGTAGGCGCAGGTGTAGAGCATCAGCGGATCGTCGAGCCAGAAGCGGTAGAACTCGGGTCCGAGCGCGTAGTGGAACTCGGCGTTCTGCTTGGCGCGCAGCCAGTTGGTGTTGGCGTGCAGGAACTCGTGCAGGCGGTTGGCGAGGCTGACGAGAAGCTTCGGCTGGTCGGCGCCCGCCGCCATGCCGGCAGCAAGCGCGCGCGCCAGGCTGCCCTCCAGATCGACCTCGCCGGCGAAATAAGCCTCCAGCAGCCCGACGTGGCCGAAGGCGGCCATGCGCCAGTAGGCCTGAGGCTTGCGGAAGATCAGCGTGAATTCAGGATTCGCCGCGCTGCTGCGCCATACGGTGCCGTCGGCCAGGCGCACGGCAAACGGAATTCCCGATCGTTCGCCGATCTGGCTGAAAGTACGGTCGACGATGGATCGCACGCGAAGCGGCGATTCTACAGCCCGATAGAAGTCGTCACGCAAGTTTGCTAGCCTCCACTCAACCTCCGGAAAGCGACGAGGAAGTTACATGGCAAAAGGTAAAGAACGCCCCACTGCACCCACAGGAATGAGCAAGAGCGGCGGCGGCTCACGCAGCCCGGCAAAGCCCATGCAAGCAAAGGGCCCGACAAAGACCGAATCGCGTGGCCACAGCGCCGCCAAACTCTCTGCTGAAGAGGTCTATAGATTGATCCAGGAATCCGCGTACTTCAAGGCGAAAGCGCGCGGTTTCGCACCCGGGCACGAGGTGCAGGACTGGATCGAGGCCGAGGCCGAAGTGCGCCGCCGCCTGGAAGACCGCGCCGCATAGCGCTTGTAGTCATTCGTTGACAGCGCACGCCCCGGCTCCAAGCGGACCATCCGTGCAGACGCGAAACTTGCTTCGAGCAGGAACACACTGCGAGGCAAGCGTCATGAAGATTTGTGTTCATAGCAACCGAGGCATGCGAGGCGAGGAGACTCCCTGCGCTTTCTACCTCGGCGGCCGGCGGCTCCCGGTATTGGCGGTGATCGAGCGCTGGCAGGACTCCATGCACCAGTACTACGAAGTGATGGTCGATGACGGGCGGCGCTTCGTGCTGCGCTTCGAGCCGGGCCTGCGCTCCTGGGAGCTCGCCGCGGTGTTCGCGCCGAAGATCAAGAAGCCCGCCGCCAAGCCCGTTGCCTCGAGCGCACCGCGCCGCTTCTTCCTCGGCTTTCGCAAGCATACGGCGACGCCCAAGGCGAGCTGAGCAAGTTTTCGCCGTAAGCAGCACGTTTGCCATGAAATCCATCTCCCTCATCATCCTTGCCGCCGCGATGGCGCTGCTGCCGGCATGCAACCGCGAAGGCTCCGGCGGTCCGGCCGAGAAGGCCGGCAAGGAAATCGACAAGGCCTTCGGCCAGGCCGGCAAGGCAGTCGAAAAAGCCGGCCGCAACATGCAGGACGCCGCCAAGGGCGACAAGAAGTAGGAGACTTCCATGTTCATGGGCATCGCCATCGCGCCGATCGTGGCGCTGATCAGTGGCATCCTGATTCTCTTCATCCCGCGCCTGCTCAACTACATCGTCGCGCTCTATCTCATCATCGTCGGCATCATCGGCCTGGTGGGCGCGTACGCGCCGGCCGTGCACATCTAAGGGCTGTCTTCGCCCGGAGATAGCGGGGCTGCACCGGATCGGCTTCCAGCTTGTCGCGCAGCTGCTTCATGTAGATGCGCAGATAGTACGTATGGGCCGCATGCGATGGGCCCCAGATCTCGGTCAGCAGTTGCCGCGGCGTCACGACCATGCCGAGATGCTTGGTTAGACAGGCGAGCAGGCGGAACTCGATCGGCGTGAGATGCACTTCGGCGGCATCGCGCGTGGCGCAGCGCCACCCGTACGCGTGCCAGCAACTCACCGACGCCGAAGGGCTTGGTGATTGGCATCGGCGACCACTGCCTGATCTGGCGGATCAGCTCGCGGCCGTCGAAGTCGGGCAGCGCGAGATCCACGATCGCGAGGTCGGGCTTGTGCGTGCCAGCGTCGATCGCGCCGCGCCGCGCCGCGCGTTCGGCGACTCCACCACGCGGCAGCTTAGTTGACGACGGTCCCGCAGTCCGCATAGCGGAACCCGCCCGAGGGGCGCACAGGCTTCTTGACCCGGCGCTGCGGGGATGACACTTTCGCGCGGCGCGTCACCATGCGAAATCGCATCCTGTCCTTCGTTGCCGTGCTCCGGATTCAAGGCCGGCGTGCGTTCCTCTACTTCGGCGCGGTCACGCTGGCCGTGGTGTTCCTGCTCGCCGCGCTACAGGTCGCCTCGCGTTATGCCCTCAAGGAATACGTCGAGGACCAGCTCGGGCGCATCGCGTGGGACATCTCGGTGTACCAGGTGGGCGAGCTGCCGATGGCGGCCGAGGTCCAGCGCAGGATCGCGAGTGTCCCGCAAGTGACCGAGACGCAGAGCATCTTTTTCCTGCGCACCGCGGTGCCGACAACCACGGTGGCCTACGTCGACGGCCAGCCGCTGCGCAGTCCCTGGCTTTCGCTCTTGAGCGCGAGCGATGGCGCGCTGCTGCCCCCGGAGCTGCGGCCGCAGGCCGGCAAGGCCGTGCTTGTGCTGGTGGGCTCCAAGGCGCAAATGGGCGATGCCTTCCTGCAGCTGCAGAACCGCAAGCGCTTCGAGCTGCGCGTGGAGCGCCATGGCCGCGGCGCGCTGGTCTTCAGCGTGCCGCTCGAGCGCACGCTGCGCCTGGACCGCAACGACATCAACCGCTGGTTCATGGACCAGACCAGCTCGCCGACCCTGGTGCCGGAGCTCGGCGTGATTCTCGTCGCGCCGCACGACCTGCAGAGGCTCGCCGCCTACGACGCGGTGTCGCGCGGCATCAAGCACTTTCATGGCGACGAGGCCGACGAGATTCACGCCGATGCCGGGGAGTATTTTCCCGACATCATCCACCTCGCGCGCCTCGACCGGCGCGCCCTGGTTTCGGGCTGGGACATCGAAGCGAGCCGCGCACGTCTCGACGCCGCCGGCGAGCGCGTGCGCCAGGCCGCGCAGGACGCCGGACTGCGCATCGGCATGGACAACACCGCGGGCGTGCTGTTCGAGCGGATGCATGCGACGGCCCGCATCATCGGCCTGGTCAGCCTGCTCGCCGCGCTGCCGCTGCTGTGGATGGCGTGGGTGCTGCTCGCCAATCTGTGCGCGCTGCTGATGCTCAACGAGCGGCGCAGATTCGGCCTGCTGCGCCTGCGCGGCATCCCCGGCCGCTTGCTCGGCGCCAGCCTGCAGACGGCCATCGCGGCCGGCGGGCTGGCCGGCGGACTCGCCGGTGCCGCGGCCGGCACACTGCTGCCGATCCTGGTCTACGCGCGCGGCTGGCTGCCGTGGGACACGGTGATCCGCATCCAGAATCCCTGGCTGCTCACGGCCTGCGTGCTGATCGGCGTCGCGCTTTCGCTCCTTGTCAGCCGGCGGCTCGCGCGCTACGCGGCCACCATCTCGCCGCTCGAAGCCTCCGGGCGGATCGCGCCGTCGGAGTCGGCGCAAGCCGAAGTGCGTTTCGGCGCGCCGCAGTTTCTCCTGCTGATCCTCGGCGCAGCGAAGCTGCTGAGCTGGATCGGGCCCTGGCCGTGGACCGATCCGGCTTCCGCCGCAGCACTGCGCGCGGCCGATCGCCTGCTCGACTTCGCGGCGCTGCCGTTCTTCGTCTACGGCGCGACCACGCTGCTCGCGAGCCGGCGCACCTGGCTCGCCGGCATCCTGCGGCCGTTGAGCGCGCTCGCCGGCGGCGCGCTCGGCAGCCTCTCGTTGCGCCATGCCAGCACGCGGGCGCACCGCGTATCGGGCCTGCTGCTGATCGTCGCCTTGCTCGCGAGCGTGACCCTCTATCCCACGGTGATGAACGCGGTGTTCGACGACAAGACCGAGCGCGCCGCCAAGGTACAGCTCGGCGCGCCGCTCCAGCTCACGCTCAGCGTGCCGGACCTGGTGGCGCCCGCCGCGCTGGCGCAGAAGGGGTTGCGCGAGCGCTTTGCGCTGGTGCGCCTCGAGGCCGAGCGCCTCGTCGCGCGGCTCGAGCGCCTGAAGGAAGTGAAGTCCGTCGGTACCCTGGTCGAGGGCCTGGTCGATGGCCTCTATCTGCCGGGCCACGGCTTCAACAGCCTGCCGATCTACCTCGTGAGCGACGCCGAGTCCTACCTGAGCCGCGTCTACCATGAGCGCGCGCTCGGCGAGAGCGCGTCGTTCGACAAGCTCCTGCACAAGGTCGATTCGGGCGAGGTGCTGATTTCCAGCGCCCTTGCCCGGTTCTGGCAACGAGCGCCGGGAACCGACATGCCCGTCGGACGCGACATCGACCAGGGCATGGCCTCGGCGCCGCTCGGCGGCGTAGTGCGCCTGCTGCCAGGCGTGCCGCCGACCGCGGTGAAAGACCGCGAGAGCTTCGTCGCCGCCCGTGTCGATTACCTGAATTACCTGTTCGACAACCGGCCGCAGCTCGCCGCGGCCGCGGGCAATCCGCGCCTCGCGCAGCTCGACGCGCTGATGCCGCGGCTGGTGCTCGCCGTGACGCCGGCGCCGGGAGTCCAGATCGCCGAGCTCAAGCACGCCGTGCTGCAGGCGCTGCCGCTCGAGCCGCTGCAGGTACGCGATCTGCCCGACGAGGTCGGGCGCCTGGGCAGCGACATGTACCTCTATCTCGCGCGGCGCAACCTCGACATCTACCTGATCGGCGGCCTGCTGCTCGCCATCGTCGGCATCCTGTCGATCGCGCTGGCCAACTACGCCGAGGATCGGCGCACGCTCGCGCTGCTGCGCATCCGCGGCTGCGGGCCGCGGCACATCCTGCAGTTCCTTTCCGCGAGCCTGAGCGCGCCGGCGCTGGTCGGGCTCGCCTTCGGCGGCCTGATCTCGCTCGCGGTCGGCTATGGCATCAGCAATCTCGTCTGGCAGCTGCGCGAGCTGAAAACGGTCTTGATGTACCTCACTACGCACCTCGCGGTCTCGCTGCAGAGCGCCCTGATCGCCGCGACGCTGGTGCTCCTGCTGCTCGCCACGCTGCTCTTCTTTACTCGCTGGATCTTCAAGCGTTCGGCGCGCGAGGGGCTGTCCGATCACTAGGATCGAAATTACCGCGCTGTCGAAACGCTACCGCACGGCGGCGGCCGAGGTGGTCGCGCTCGACGAGGTCTCGGTCGAGTTCGCTGCGGCCGAGGCCACCGTGCTGATGGGGCCGAGCGGCTGCGGCAAGACCAGCCTGCTCAATCTCGTCGCCGGCATCGATCGCGCGAGCGCCGGCTCGATACGCGTGGCCGGGGTGGAGCTGACGCGGCTGGGCGAGCGCGAGCTCGAGCGCTACCGCCTGCTGCAGGTCGGCTATGTGTTCCAGTTCTTCAATCTCATCCCCAGCCTCACCGCCCTGGAGAATCTCGAGCTGCCGATGCTCGTCGCCGGCGCATCGCGCGAGGCCCGTGCGCGGCGCGCGCACGAGCTGCTCGACAGCGTGGGCCTGCGCGGCATGGCGGGCAAGCGTCCCGAGGAGCTTTCCGGCGGGGAGCAGCAGCGCGTCGCGGTGTGCCTCGCGCTGGTGAACGACCCGCCGCTGATCCTCGCGGACGAGCCGACCGGGAATCTCGACAGCGCCAACGCGCGGCTCGTTACCGAGCTGCTGGTCTCCCTGGCGAAGCAGGGTAAAACCGTGGTCGTGGCGACCCACGATGTCCAGCTGGCCGAAGCGTTCGCGCGCGCCTTGCGCATGCGCGACGGCCGGATCGTAAACTCGGCGTAGGAGGAGTCATGCTCACAGCCCTCGTCGGCATAGCGGCGACCGTGGTGTGCGTCGCGCAAGAATCGCGCGGCGGCGTGTTCGCGAGCTGGTCGCCCGAGCGCATGGCGGAGCGGCGCAGAGAGTTCGGGCTGATCGGACCCGGGCCGAAAGCGCCGCTTCCCGAGGCGCGCTTCCCCGCCTATCTGAAGAAGCCGCGATCGATCGATGAAATGCTGCCGGCAGCGCGCGCGGCGGTGACGCAGACCGGCGGCCGCGTGCCTCTGGGCCTCGCCAACCGGGGCGACGAAGTGCTGATCGTCGTGCCGTACGACGCCGAGCGCATCGTGCAGGAGGCGATCGCGCGCGCCTACCGCGAGCGCGGCATCAACGCGCATATCCAGTACGAGCACGACCTCGCCGGCATCGCCAGCGCCGACCTCGAAGCGATCGTCAAGGCCGAATCGCTGATGCGCATCGGCGACGGCCAGCAGGAGCTCAACTTCTTCTTCGAGCTCACCGGGCAGGTGGCCGATCCGGAGGCGGGCCGCCAATGGATCCGCAGCCGCGATCCGGCGCTGTACGCCGCGGCCTGGCCGTCGATCCGCTATCCGCAGGAGCGCCTGGCGCGCATCTCGAAAGACTATGCCGCGCGCGTGGACGCGGGTCTCGTCAAGTACCTCGACACGCACGCCGGCATCTCCAAGGTGTACATGGGCCTCGGCGCGCGCAACAAGACGCGTCGGCGCCTCGGGCCGCACGCCGACAAGTTTTTCGGCAGCTACACCTATCTCAACCATTACGACATCACCAGCCGGGTGCCCGAATTCCCCGGCGACGTGTGGCGCCTGGTCGAGACCAAGACCATCGAGCCGCTCGCCTATGTGGATCGCGTGGAAGTGAGCGACCCGGAAGGCACCGCGATCGGCGCCGATCTGCCGCCCGCGGTTGCGCAAGCCTGGGCCAAGGGGGTGTACCAGCAGGGACATCTCTACATGTTCCCGACGCAGGCGACGGGACGCTGGCCGTACTCGCTCGTCAAGTACCCGGCCTACGACGATGGCAAAGGATTCCTGCCGCCGCTGCTGGTTGAAGTGACCGGCGTGATCGCCTCCACCAACAGCCATCGCGCGACGCACCCGCGCATGGAGATGTATTTGGAGCGAGGCCGAGTGTCGAAAGTCGCCGGCGGCGGCTGGTACGGCGAAGGCTTCCGCCTGCTCCTCAATTACCCCGGGACGCGCGATCTGACCTGGCCGTTCTTCGAC
>DASWER010000299.1:0-1562 GCA_036394655.1 Burkholderiales bacterium | reverse complement strand
ATGCGGGCCTCCTCGCGCGCCAGTCTAGCTTTTCTGCCAGCCGGTGGGCGTGCGCGTGAAGCTGGCGCGCTCCGCCGGCGCGAAATCGCCGCCGGTCCAGCCAAAGCGCTCCACGCTCACTTTTTGCGGCTCGATGTGCAGGACGTTGAAGGAATTGGCCTCGCCGCGCCCGCGCACGGAGGTAGCGGTGCCGGCCTGCACTACGAGCGCGGCGTAATCGCCGATCTTGTAGCGCGCGGCGGTGTCGCCGGCGTGGCTCGCGTGCAAATGGCCGGCGAGCAGGATGTCGGCACCGCAGGCGGCGAACATCTCCATCGCCTGGCGCGCGCGCCCGACAAGTTTCCGCGCATGATGGCCCTCGGGCAAGTCGAACGGATGGTGCGTCACCACCACCTTGGTAGTGCCAGCGGGCAGCCGGCACAGCCGTTCGCGCACGCGCTCGATCTGCGCCGCGTTGATGCGGCCGCCCTTGAACACGCTCGAGCGAGCGGTGTTCACGCCGACTACCGCGATTTCATCGTCGATGAAGGCCGGCTCCACCTCCGGGGAAATGTAACGACGATACTTGGCGAGCGGCTGCAAGAAGCGCTGGAACACGTTGTAGTAGGGGATGTCGTGGTTGCCGGGCACGACGAGCAGCGGACCCGGCAGCGCATCGAGAAAGCGCCGCGCGTCGCGGAACTCGGCCGACTTGGCGCGCTGCGTGAGGTCGCCCGATACCACTACGAGATGGGGCCGCAACGCCTGCACGCGCCTCGCAAGCGGTGAGAGCAGCGCGCGGTCGACGCGCCCGAAGTGCAGATCCGAGAGGTGCACCAGCACTCTCACGGCGCGATCACCTGCAGCGCGCCGGGACGGATGCGGTACTCGAGCGGCATGTCGAGCGCAGTCACTTCGCCGTCGGTAGCAACCAGTAGGCGCTTATGCCGGCTATCGATGCGCAGGTTCGCGACGCTGGCGGCTTCGAAATCTCTCGCCTGGTGCAGCCGGCCGAAGAGGGCGCGCAAGGCGAGCAGCACAAGGCGCAGGCGGCCGCGCCGCTGCGTGAGGTACACGCTCAGCACGCCGGCGTCGACGCGCTCGCGCAAGCCGATGGTGAAGCCCGCCATCTTGTAGACGTTGTTGCCGATGAAGACGAACGGCGCGCGCCGCTGGTGGGCGGCGCCGTCGAGCTCGAGCGTGAACTCCAGGAACGGGTGGCTGCGCAGCACCGTGTGCATCGCCCAGAGCATGGCGTGCCACTTGTTGCGGCCGAGGCGCCGTTGCTGCTTTTCGCGCAGGTGCACGATCGCGGGATACAGGCCGATGCTCGAGTTGTTGACGAACACGCGGCCGTTGACCTCGCCTACGTCGACCGCCTTGCGCTTGCCCTGGATCACGGTCTGGACCGCAGCCTCGATCGCGAGCGGGATGCCGACGTCGCGTGCGAAATGGTTGAGCGTGCCGAGCGGCAGGATGCCGAGCGCGGTGTCGGTTCCGGCCAGCACCGACGCGAGCGCGTTCATGGTGCCGTCGCCGCCGCCGGCGACGATGAGCTGCGGGTGCTCGGCCGCCAGCGCGCC
>DASWER010000298.1:0-8972 GCA_036394655.1 Burkholderiales bacterium | reverse complement strand
CACGCCGAGGCGGCCTACGACTCCGGCGTCGAGCGCGTGCGGCAGAAGGCCTGGCTGATCTCGCTGGTGATGCTGATCGCCTTCAGCGCGGTGGGCATCATCCTCTGGATCGGCGGCCACGACGTGCTCGCCGGGCGCCTTACCGCCGGGCAGCTGTCCGCGTTCGTCTTCTACGCCGGCGTGGTCGCTGCCGGTGCCGGCACCGTGTCGGAAGTCTGGGGCGAGCTGCAGCGCGCCGCCGGGGCGACCGAGCGCGTCCTCGAGCTGCTCGCCACGCGGACTGCATTTCGACGACGTGACGTTCGCCTATCCGGGGCGCCCGGAGATCGCGGCGCTCGAGCGCTTCGGCCTGCGCGTGGCACCGGGCGAGCGCATCGCGCTGGTCGGTCCGTCGGGCGCCGGCAAGTCCACCGTGTTCGCGCTGCTCCTGCGCTTCTACGATCCGCAGCAGGGCGCGGTGCGCATCGATGGCGTCAACGCGCGCGACATGGATCCGCCAGCGCTGCGCCGCCTGATCGCGGTGGTGCCGCAGGAGCCGGTGATCTTCGCCGCGAGCGTGCTCGACAACGTGCGCTACGGCCGTCCCGAGGCGACACCTGAAGAGGCGCGCGCTGCGTGCGAGCAGGCTTTTGCGCTGGAATTCATCGCGCGCCTGCCGCAGGGATTCGACACCGTGCTGGGCGAACGCGGTGTCACGCTCTCGGGCGGGCAGCGCCAGCGCCTGTCGATTGCGCGCGCGCTGCTCGCCGACCGGCCGATCCTGCTGCTGGATGAGGCGACTAGCTCGCTGGATGCCGCGAGCGAGCGCATGGTGCAGCAGGCGCTGCAGGCGCTCGAGCGCGGCCGCACCACGCTGACCATCGCGCACCGGCTCGCCACCGTGCAGCATGCCGATCGCATCGTGGTGATGGAGCGCGGCGCGATCGTCGCCCAAGGCACGCACGCCGAGCTGGTCGGCCAGGACGGGCTCTACGCGAGCCTCGCGCGACTGCAGTTCCTGTCCGCGCCGAGCCGATGGGAACGCGCCGCCTAGGCGCGCTCGCCCTGCTGGTCCTCGCGTGCGCCGCGCACGCGGAGGATCCGATCCGCGTCGGCTCCAAGCGCTTCACCGAGTCGTACATCCTCGGCGAGATCCTGGCGCGCGCCGCGGGCGGCGAGCACAAGCCCGGGCTTGGCAACACCGGCATCGTGCTTTCGGCGCTGAAAGCCGGCGCCATCGATGTCTATCCGGAGTACACCGGCACCATCGCCGCGGAGATCGTGCGCCTGGCCGGCAAGCCGTCCCTGGACCAGCTGAACGCCGCGCTCGCGCAGCAGGGCCTCGCCGCGGGCGTGCGCCTGGGCTTCAACAACACCTACGGGCTAGCCATGCGCGAGGAGCGCGCGCAGGCCTTGGCCATCCGGCGCCTCTCGGATCTCGCGCGGCACCAGGAACTGAAATTCGGCTTGTCGCAGGAGTTCATCGGCCGCGCCGACGGCTGGCCGGGCCTCAAGCGCGCTTATGGCCTGCCGCAGCCGACGCCTTCCGGCCTGGATCACGGCCTTGCCTATGAGGCGATCGCGACGGGACGCATCGACGTCATGGATGTGTACTCCACCGACGCGAAGATCGAGCGCTACAAGCTCCGCGTGCTCGAGGACGACCGGCATTTCTTTCCGCCGTACGACGCGGTGCTGCTCTACCGGCGCGATGTGCCACAGCGCTTTCCCAAGGCGTTTGAAGCACTGAAACATCTGGAAGGCCGCATCGAGGAGCGCCAGATGATCCGCATGAACGCCGCCGCCGAGCTCGAGGGCCGGAGCTTCGCGCAGGCCGCAGCGCTCTTCTTCGGCGACACCGAAACTGAGGGCGCGACACAGCGCTCATTTTGGGGAACCCTGTTCGGGGCGGATTTCTGGCGCCTGACGCGTGAGCATCTGCTGCTGGTGGTGGTCTCGCTCGCGGCGAGCATCGTGGTCGGCATCCCGCTCGGCGTCGCCGCGGCGAAGCTGCCGCGCGCGGCGCAGGCGATCCTCGGCGCGGTCGGCGTCATCCAGACGGTGCCGTCGCTCGCGCTGTTCGCCTTCCTGATCGCGCTGGTCGGCACCATCGGCGTCGTGCCGGCGCTGATCGCGCTGTTTCTCTACGCGCTGCTGCCGATCGTGCGCAACACGCATACCGGGCTCACCGCGATCAGCCGCGGCATGCGCCAGGCGGCGATGGCGCTCGGCCTGGAGGCGCGCCAGCGCCTGTGGCTGATCGAGCTGCCGCTCGCGGCGCCTTCGATCCTGGCGGGCATCAAGACCTCCGCGGTGATCAACGTCGGCACCGCCACCATCGCGGCGTTCATCGGCGCCGGCGGCTATGGCGAGCGGATTGCTTCCGGGCTGGCGCTCAACGACAACGTGACGCTGCTTGCGGGGGCGATACCGGCCGCGGCGCTCGCGCTCATCGTGCAGGCCGCGTTCGAGCTCGCGGAGAAGCGCTTCGTCTGGCTGCCACGGTAGAATCCCGGCCCTGCCTTTGCGCCTTCATCCTTATATATGCCCCAGTTAATAGCAGTACCGCGCGAAACCGCCGCGGGCGAGAAGCGCGTTGCCACCGTTCCCGAGGTTGTCGAGAAGCTCATCAAGCTGGGATTCCGAGTGGCGCTCGAGTCCGGCGCCGGCGACGCCGCCAACTTCGCCGACGACACCTACCGCGCCGCCGGCGCCGAAATCATCGAAGACGCGCCGCGGCTCTGGGCGGCCGCCGATATCGTGTTCAAGGTGCGCGCGCCCAGCATGAGCGAAGTGGCCGCGATGCGGCAGGGGCAGACGCTGGTGAGCTTCATCTGGCCGGCGCAGAACCCGGAGCTGATGCAGGCGCTCGCGGAGAGGAAGGCCACCGTGCTCGCGATGGACAGCGTGCCGCGCATCTCGCGCGCGCAAAAGCTCGACGCGCTCTCCTCGATGGCCAACATCGCGGGCTACCGCGCGGTGATCGAGGCGGCGCACCACTTCGGCCGCTTCTTCACCGGGCAGATCACCGCGGCGGGCAAGGTGCCGCCGGCCAAGGTGTTCGTCATCGGCGCCGGCGTGGCGGGTCTCGCGGCGATCGGCACCGCCTCGGGCCTCGGCGCGATCGTGCGCGCGAACGACACGCGCCCGGAAGTCGCCGACCAGGTGAAATCGATGGGCGCCGAGTTCGTCGGCGTGGAATACCAGGAGGAAGGCTCGGGCGTCGGCGGCTACGCCAAGGTGATGAGCCAAGGCTTCCTGAAGGCGCAAGCCGCAGTGTTCGCCAAGCAGGCGAAAGAAGTCGACATCATCATCACCACGGCGCTGATCCCCGGCAAGCCCGCGCCCAAGCTGATCACCGCCGAGATGGTGCGCTCGATGAAGCCCGGCAGCGTGATCGTCGACATGGCCGCGGAGCAGGGCGGCAACTGCGAGCTCACCTCGCCCGGCGAGGTGGTGGTCCGGCACGGCGTCACGATCATCGGCTACACCGATCTGCCGAGCCGGCTCGCCCGGCAATCGAGCACGCTCTACGCGACCAACCTGCTGCGCCTGACCGAGGAGCTGTGCAAGACGAAGGACGGCACGATCAACGTCAACATGGAAGACGAGGTGATCCGCGGCACCACCGTGATCAAGCAAGGCGCGATCACCTGGCCGCCGCCACCGCCCAAGCTGTCGGCAGCACCGCCGAAGCCTGCAGCCAAACCTCCCGCACCGCCGGCGGCGAAGGGACATGGAGCAGCGAGCGCGCCGGCGTCGGCAAAGGCGACGGCGATCGTATTCTTGGTGGGCGCGGTGCTGTTCTGGTTCATCGGGGCCTACGCGCCGGCGAGCTTCCTCGCCCACTTCACGGTATTCGTACTGGCCTGCTTCATCGGCTACATGGTGATCTGGAACGTGACGCCGGCACTGCACACGCCACTGATGAGCGTCACCAACGCGATCAGCAGCATCATCGCCATCGGCGCGCTGGTGCAGGTGGCGCCGCCGATCACTGATAGCGCCGACAGACCCACCCAATGGATCGTGGGACTCGCGCTGGTCAGCATCGCGCTGGTCGCCATCAACATGTTCGGCGGCTTCGCCGTGACGCAGCGCATGCTGCAGATGTTCCGCAAATGATGTCCGAGACGCTTTCGACCGCCGCGTACGTCGGCGCCACCATCCTGTTCATCCTGAGCCTGGGCGGCCTGTCCAACCCCGAGAGCTCGCGGCGCGGCAACCTCTACGGCATGATCGGCATGGCGATCGCCGTGCTGGCGACGGTGCTCGGCCCGCAGGTCACCAAGGCGGGCTATCCCTGGATCCTCGGCGCGATGGTGATCGGCGCAGCCATCGGGCTTTACGCGGCGCGCGTCGTGAAGATGACGCAGATGCCCGAGCTGGTCGCGCTGATGCACAGCCTGGTCGGTCTCGCCGCGGTGCTGATCGGTTATGCGAACTACATCGATCCGGTGGAGACGGCGCACTTCCAGGGCGCGGAGAAAACCATCCACGAGCTGGAGATCTATGTCGGCGTGCTGATCGGCGCGGTGACCTTCTCCGGCTCGCTGATCGCGTTCGGCAAGCTCTCGGCGAGGATCACCGGCAAGCCGGTGCTGATCCCCGGGCGGCACTGGTTCAACCTCGCCGGGCTTCTGCTGGTGCTCTATTTCGGCGGCGTGTTCATCCACACACAGTCGATTGCCGAGGGCATGACGCCGCTCATGGTGATGACCGTGATCGCGCTCACCTTCGGCGTGCACATGGTGATGGCGATCGGCGGCGCCGACATGCCGGTGGTGGTGTCGATGCTGAACAGCTACTCGGGATGGGCGGCGGCCGCGACCGGCTTCATGCTGAACAACGACCTCCTGATCGTCACCGGCGCGCTGGTCGGCTCGAGCGGCGCGATCCTGTCCTACATCATGTGCCGCGCGATGAACCGCAACTTCATCAGCGTGATCGCCGGCGGCTTCGGCACCGGCGGCGGCACGCCGGCGGTGGCAGGCGCGCAGCCGGCGGGCGAAGTGCATCCGATCAGCGCGCCGGAGACGGCAGAGCTGTTGCGCGCGGCGAAGAACGTGATCATCGTGCCGGGCTATGGCATGGCGGTGGCGCAGGCGCAGCACACGGTGTACGAGATCACCAAGCAGCTGCGCGACATGGGCCTGAAGGTGCGCTTCGGCATCCACCCGGTGGCCGGACGCATGCCGGGCCACATGAACGTGCTGCTCGCCGAAGCGAGGGTGCCTTACGACATCGTGTTCGAGATGGACGAGATTAATTCCGACTTCCCCAACACGGACGTGGCGATGGTGATCGGCGCCAACGACATCGTCAACCCGGCGGCACAAGAAGACCCCTCGAGCCCCATTGCGGGCATGCCGGTGCTTGAAGTGTGGAAGGCGAAGAACGTGGTGGTGATGAAGCGCAGCATGGCCTCTGGCTACGCCGGCGTCGACAATCCGCTGTTCTACAAGGACAACACGCGCATGCTGTTTGGCGATGCGAAGAAGATGCTGGATGAGGTGCTGGTCGCCCTGAAAGCGTGACGCGCATCGGCGTCTCGCCGCGCCTGTTTCACCCGCAGCCCGGGGCGCGCGGCGTGCATACCAAGATCCTGCACTACGTCGAGGACGGCATTGCCCAGTGGCTCCTGTCGCGCGACGCGCTGCTCTTCATGCTGCCGCTCTCCGAGCGTGCCGCCGATTACGCGCAGGCGCTCGACGGCCTGGTGCTGCAGGGCGGCACCGACATCAGCCCGCTCGCGTACGGCGAACAGCCGCTCAAGCCCGAGTGGGCCGGAGATGCGGTGCGCGATCGCTATGAGATCGAGCTGGTGCGGGCGTTTACCGAAGCGCGCAAGCCGGTGCTCGGCATCTGCCGCGGCGCGCAGCTCATCAACGTCGCGCTCGGCGGCTCGCTGCACCAGGACGTGCCGGCGCATCGCAGCGACGACTATGACGAGCACGCGCACGAGGTGCGCCTCGAGCCTGGCTCCGGGCTTGCGCGCCTCTATGGCGAAAGCGGCCCGCGGCGCGTGGTGTCGATCCATCACCAGGCGATCAAGCGCCTGGGGCGCGATCTGCGGGTCGAAGCGCGCTCGGTGCCCGATGGACTGATTGAAGCCGTGCGCTCGAGCGGGGAGAGCTATGTGTGCGCGGTGCAGTGGCATCCGGAGTTCCACGGCGGGCGCGCGGGATTCCTGGATGGCGGACCACTGCTCGACGAATTTCTCAAGGTAGCAGCAGGCCGAGCCGCCGCGCCAGCCAGCGCGTAGTCGTCGCCTGGATGAGGATGGTCATCAGCACCGCGATGAAGGTGACCGCGGCGATCACGTCGGCGCCCGGCGCGTTCATGCCAACCAGCAGGCCGGCGAGCGCCGCGGGGATGACACCGGTCTCGCGCGTCCAGCACATGAACAACATCTCGTTGAATGACCAGCGTGCCCGCCGATCCGGCGCGGCGCATAGGAACACCGTGATGGGCCGGGCGACGAGCATGAAGATGGCGACGACCAGCGCGCCGCCCACCAGGTAGCGGCTCATCAGCGCGAAGTCGACCTGCGCGCCGAGCAGGATAAAGATGAACATGCGCATGATCAGCGCAGTGGTGAGGACGAACTCGTCGAGCCGCTCCTGCTCGCGCGCGCCCATGGCGAAGCCGAGCGCATCCTTGTTGCCGAGCACCACGCCGAAGGTGAACACCGCCATGAAGCCGCTCGCCTGCAGGTTGTCGGCGCCCAGATAAGCACCGATCACCGCCATCAGCGTGACGAGCGGCGCGTACTCCGCGAGGAACGCGAGGCGCTCGTGCGCGATGAACAGCGCCGCGAGGTAGCCGAGGACCCCGCCGACCAGCAGGCCGAAGAGCGCCTGCTTGCAAAGATCGACGAGCGCCGCGCCGACCGAGAACTCGGCACCGGTGGCCAGCGCGAGCACGGCGAAGGTCAGGATCGCGCCGGTCGCGTCGTTCAGCGCCGATTCGCTCATCACGGTCTGCGCCACCCGTTCGCGGATGCGCACCTGGCGGAACACGGGCACCAGCGTCGCCGGATCGGTCGAGGCGATCGCCGCCCCGAGGAGCGCCGCCACGGCGAGCGGAATGCCGAGGATCCAGTAAGCCGCAGCCGCGGTGATGCCGGCGGTGATGATCACGCCGACGGTCGCGATCACCACGATGGTGATCCACACCTGCTTCAGCACCGCGACGCGCAGCGAGGCGCCGCCGTCGAACAGGATGTAGCAGGCGCCGAAGATCAGGATGATCTGGTTCAGCGCCGAATCGGCCTTGATGTCGATCGCGCCGCTGACCCCCGGGCCGAGCAGCATGCCGACGAGCAGATAAACCACCACGTCAGGAATAGCGAGACGCCGGGCGAGCAGGCCGGCCAGCATGCCGGCGCCGAGGATCACGCCAAAGGCGAGCAGCACGTGCTTCGCGGTCTCGATCGCGGCGCTCGGTTCCAAGGCGCGCCGATTCTATCTCGCAAGACGGAATGAGCCGCCTATAGGGACTGTTATAGAATCCGTCACCCTTTGGAGGAGGAGAATCGCAATGAGCAATCCACGTCGCAAGTTCCTGACCGGTGCAGCCGCTGCGGCGACCGGTGCCGCCACCCTCGGTTTCCCGGCGATCGTCAAGGCGCAAGGACCAATCTCCATGCGCTGGCAGAGCACCTGGCCGTCGAAGGATATCTTCCACGAGTATGCCAACGACTTCGCCAAGAAGGTGAACGACATGACCGGCGGCGACCTCAAGATCGAGGTGCTGCCCGCCGGCGCGGTGGTTCCCGCCTTCGGCCTGCTCGACGCGGTCACCAAGGGAACGCTCGACGGCGGCCACGGCGTGCTGGTGTATCACTACGGCAAGCAGAACGCGCTCGCGCTGTGGGGCTCCGGTCCCGCGTTCGGCATGGACGCCAACATGCTGCTGTCGTGGCACAAGTACGGCGGCGGCAAGGAACTCCTCAACAAGCTATACGCCTCGATCGGCGCCAATGTGGTGTCCTTCCCGTACGGCCCGATGCCGACGCAGCCGCTCGGCTGGTTCAAGAAGCCGATCACCAAGGCAGACGATTTCAAGGGCCTGAAGTACCGCACCGTCGGGGTTTCGATCGACGTGTTCACCGGCATGGGCGCGGCGGTCAACGCGCTCCCGGGTGGCGAGATCGTGCCGGCGATGGACCGCGGCCTGCTCGATGCGGCGGAGTTCAACAACGCCACCAGCGACCGGCTGCTCGGCTTCCCCGACGTCTCCAAGGTGTGCATGCTGCAGAGCTACCACCAGAACGCCGAGCAGTTCGAGATCATGTTCAACAAGACCAAGTACGACGCGCTGCCGGCAAAGATGCGGGCGATCATCGACAACGCGGTGGAAGCGGCTTCGCAGGACATGTCGTGGAAGGCGGTGGACCGCTATTCCAAGGACTACATCGAGCTGCAGACCAAGGACAAGGTGCGCTTCTACAAGACGCCGGATTCGATCCTGCAGCGGCAGCTCGAGACCTACGACGCCGCGGCAAAAAAGCGCGCCGACAACGCAATGTGGGTCGAGATCGAGAAATCGCAGCGTGCCTTCGCCGAACGCGCCGTGCGCTGGGACCTCGATACCAACGTGAACCGCCGCATGGCCTACAACCACTACTTCGGCAAGGCGGCGGCCAAGCCTGCTGCCAAGAAGGCCTGACGCGACGCTGACCACCGAACACCATCCGGCGATCCCGGATGGTGTTCTTTTTTTGCCGGCATAAAATCCACGCCATGCAGAAACTGCTGCTGTTCGTCGACCGGATCAGCACCTGGGTGGGCCAGGCGTTCTCGTTTTTCATCATCGCGCTCACGCTGCACGTGTCCTGGGAAGTTTTCTCGCGCTATGCGCTCGACAATCCGCGCGCCTGGGCCTTCGACGTGATGATCATGTTCTACGGCACGCTGTTCATGATGGCGGGCGCGTACACCCTGGCCAAGAACGGCCATGTGCGCGGCGACGTGATCTACGGCTTCTTC
>DASWER010000297.1:0-3953 GCA_036394655.1 Burkholderiales bacterium | reverse complement strand
CGCACGATCTCCTGGCCCTCGGGCCGGCGCAGGTCGCAGGTCACCGACTTTTTGTTCCTCGACTGCACATGCCACCAGAGCGAGGTGCCGTTGCGCATGCGGCGCCACTTGCGCAGGCCGTCGCCCTCGCCCGGCGGCTCGATCTTGATCACCTCGGCGCCGAAGTCGCCGAGCGTCTTGGCGCAGAACGGCCCGGCGATGAGCTGGCCGAGCTCCAGGACGCGGATGCCTTCGAGGGGACCTATTTGCGTTTGAGAAGGCGCAGCGGGTTGTACTCGAGCACCGCCTCGCCGCGCTGATTCACGACCCGGTTGGCGAAGCGCACCAGGCCGCGGTCGCCTTTCGAGGTGAGGCGATGCTCGATCACCTCGGCCGCGACATGGATCGTGTCGCCGACCAGGGTGGGACCCTTGACGTCGAGCGTGGCGTTGAGGAAGGCGAGGCCGGTGTCCTGCATCGTCGGCAGAAGCAGGCCCTCGGCGAACGAATACACCAGCGCCGCCGGCACCGCGCGGCCCTTGATGGCGCGCGCCGAGTCGCTCATTTCACCTTCTTGGACCGCGAACAGCTCCTCGGTGAGCCAGGTGAGATTCACGAAGCCCGCCAGATCCGCTTCGGCGATGGTGCGCCGGTGGGTGCGGAAGCGAAAGCCGAGGCGCAGGTCCTCGAAACAGAATCCGCGCCCGACGATGGGAAGGACTTCGGCGGCCATGGCTGTGGCATTCTATCTCGATGCCTGATTCGCTCGCGGTGCGTGGAAAATTCGGCGTGCTCGCGCCGTCGACCAACACGTCGGTGCAGCCCGAGTTCGACGCCATGCGGCCGTGGGGCATCACGCACCACCACTCGCGCCTCGTGATTCCCGACTCCAAGGTGCGCGACGACGCGAGCTTCATGACGATGATGGGCAACATCCGCGGCGCGCTCTTCCCGGCGCTCGAATCGGTGCTCACCTGCGATCCGGACTACGTGGTGCTCGGCATGTCGTCGGAGACGTTCTGGGACGGTATCGACGGCTCGAAGAAGCTGCAGCGCAAGCTCGAGAAGATCGCCAAGCGCGGCGTCGCGATGGGCTCCGATGCGTGCCGCGGCGCCTTGCGCGCGTACGGCCGCGACGTGAAGCGGCTCGGCGTCATCACGCCCTACATGCCGGTCGGTGATCGCCAGGTGGTGCGCTTCTTCACCGAATGCGGCTACAAGGTAGTGAACCTGCTCGGCTTCAAGTGCGCGAGCCCCACCGCGATCGCGCGCGTCTCGAAACCCGAGCTGCGCGATGCCGTCAATCGCGTGAACCGCGGAAGCGTGGACGCCATCGTGCAGGTCGGCACCAATCTCGCGATGGCCGAAGTCGCGGCGATGGCCGAGTTCTGGCTAGACAAGCCGGTAATCGCCATCAACACCGCCACCTACTGGTATGCGCTACGCCAGTACGGCATCAAGGACAAGATCCAGGGCTGGGGCTCGCTCCTGGCGGAGCATTAATTCGGGCCCGAATTATCGAAGCGGTGAAGCGGAGCGCCGGTCGTCGCCCGAGCGGCGCTCGATGACGGTCTCGATGCGCGTCCAGATGAGGATGCCGCCGAGCAGCACGAAGCCCAGCCCGGTGGCGAAGATCAGCCACTCGTCGACGATGTCGTGGCGCGCGACGCACTCGAGCATGTTGAAGACGCCCCAGCCGATGAGGAAGCTCGCGACGAAGGTGCGACCTGAGGGCAGCGGCCCCGGACCGCGCACCGCCGACCACAAGAGCAGCACCCCGCCGAGCGTCAGCACCCAGACGACAAAGTAGAAGAAGCCGGCGAGCGGATGGAGCAGGATGCCTTCGAAGAAGGCGCCGAGGCCCACGCCCAGCATGAACCCCGCGTGCCGTACGCGCGTGCCGCGCACGTCAGGCGACCTCGCCGAAGCGCAGTTTCTTCAATCGCATGCAAAGGGCGCCGCGTTGCCGCGGTGGAAAGCGCAGCCCTTGCACGGCTCGGGCGGATTGTCCGACGCCAGGCGCTCGCGGAAATCGCGGTAGGCGTCCGCGTTCCAGACGCGTGCCGCACCCTCGCGCAGCACGTTGCCGAAGGCGCCGGGCGTCATGGAACAGGGCGTGGCCTGGCCGGCGACACCGATGTAGGCGCTGCGCCACGGGCGCTGGCAGCGCTCCCCCGGCTCGAGCGATGGCAGGCGCAGGCCGATGCCAAGCGACTGCGCCAGGGCGCGCGTCTCGTCAAACACGCGCTCGAGCACCGCGGGGTCCTCTCCGCGCAAGCTTTCGGTGTCGATGAAGGCGCGCATCAAACCCATGGCACGCGCGCTTTCAGCGACATCGAGCACGCAGAGCGCATCCGCGCCGTGGCTCTGGGCGCTGCGCGCGAGATCGGGCAGCAGCGCGAGCTTGCTGCGCGTGACGATGTCCAGGAGCTCGATCTGCGGCAGGCTCGCGCCCGAGCGGCGCTTCGCCTCGACGAGTCGCGTCACGTTGCGCAGCGCGCGGCTGAAAGGCGCGGCGACGCGCACCTCGTTGGCAAGCCGCGGCCGCGGCGGCTCGAGCGCTACCTGCAGCCGAAAGAGGCCGCTGGTCACGCATTCCTCGGCGCGCGCCGGGCTGAGCGACAGGAGCTCGCTGCGCGCGGAAACCTGCAGGCCGCGCGCGCCGGCGTAGCGCACCATGTCGAAAAACCGCGGGTGCAGCAGGGGGTCGACCGGCGCGGAGAACTCGATCTGCGCGAGCGCCGGGAATTCGTCGACCAGGCGGCAGTAGGCGTCGAAGCTCATCAATGCCGGCGCCGGCGCCCGCGTACTCGACTGGCCGCGCCCTACCGGTTCGAGATGAACGCAGGTCGGCAGCGGCAGTTCCATGACACGCCGGTGGTTCGCAAGTTTCGTTCCGCCTACCGGCATTACATCCAGCCGGCCTATCCCGCGCCGATCAACCCCCAACCACGCTGGAGCCGTCGAGGCAGCCGGCGACGAATTTCTCCTTGTCCGCGCCGTCGAGCTTTCGTTCCGCGGCGCGGCGATGGCAGTTGCGCAGCTTCACGTGCCCGGCCGTCTGCTGCTTGATGCGCTCGGGCTTGACGCAATCGCTCATGAAGCCGCGGCGCGCGGCGCCGTCGAGCTTGCGCTCGTCCGCCTGGCGCGTGCACGTCTCGTTCATCTGCTGGTGCGCCGTGAGCTTGTGCACCTCTGTGCCGTTCAGGCAGCTCGTCATGAAATGGCGGCGCTCGGCGGCCTTCAGCTGTTTTTCGGTCGCCTGCGTGTTGCAGCTGCGCATGCGCTTCTGGTCGGGCGTCAGGCCGTCGTCGGCGAGCGCATAGCCCGATGAGACGATCAACGCAGCCAAAAGAACTCTCAGCATGCCGAGCGGGCGAGCAAGTTGAGGGCCGGGGCATATTCCTTGCCTTGGTCTCCACCATGAAAGGCCGGAGCCTCTACGTGCTGCTCAAAATCCTGCAGGCGGATCGCATCTGCGCCGCTGCCCGCATAGCTCACGGCAAGCTCTATGTGTCGATCGAGAGTCCGACGGAAACAGAGCTGCCTTGGACCAGGATCTTCGAGACCTCCGAAACGCGGCGCGCCGCGGACTGGCTTTCGGACTGCGCCGTGAGTCTCTACCCGAAGTCGGCCCTGGCGAAAGTCAGGCGACTTGTCGCCGAAGCTATGGCAGCACTGCCGCGCTAAGGCTTCTTATCGATCCTCAGGCAGCCGCAGCTAATGGCACCGGAACCAGGTGCGGATCGAAAGCGCGTCGCCGCGCATGTGGGAACGAGGGCTTGGGCGTGCGGAAGGCCTGCTCCAGGCGTTGCTTCGAGGTGTTGACGTCGGTAAACGAAGGCCGCTCGAGGCCCGCCATCCAGCGATAAACCAGCTTCGGCTGCACCTGCAGCACCTTCGCCACGGCGAGCGGCGTGCCCATGGTCATCGAGGCGCTGAGAAGCAGTTGGGTGAAGTCGTGCATGCCTCCC
>DASWER010000296.1:0-4600 GCA_036394655.1 Burkholderiales bacterium | reverse complement strand
CTGGATGGGCGAGATCCTCTATCGAACGCGCCTGTCGGAGGAAATGTTCGAAGGCCTCTCGCCCTGGCTCGGCTGGCTTCCCGGGCGCCTGATGCACGTCAACATCCTCGGCTGCGCGGTGTTCGGCACCGTGTCCGGGTCATCGGCTGCAACCTGCGCCACCATTGCGAAGGTGGCGCTGCCGGAGCTGAAAAAACGGGGATACGATGAGAAGACCTGCCTCGGCTCGCTCGCCGCGGCCGGCACGCTCGGCATCCTGCTGCCGCCCTCGATCATCATGGTGGTGTACGCGGTGGCGGCCGAGGTCTCAATCATCAAGGTGTTCCTCGCCGGGTTCATCCCGGGCTTCGTGCTCACCGCGCTGTTCTCGGGCTACATCATCGTCTGGGCGCTGCTCAATCCCGAGAAGACGCCGAAGGAGGATGCCCACTACACGCTGCGCGAGAAGCTCTACCGCAGTCGCCTTCTCGTGCCCTGCATCCTGCTCATCGTCTTCATCGTCTGGGTGATGGTGATCGGCTGGGCCACCGCCACCGAGGCCGCCGCGTACGGCGTGCTCGGCGCGCTCGTTATCGCCGGGTGGTCCGGGGGCCTCAACTGGACGACATTCAGCGCCAGCCTGATGGGCGCCACCCGCCTGTCGTGCATGATCCTGTTCATCCTCGCCGGCGCGAGCTTTCTTTCCTCGTGCATGGCGTTCACCGGCATTCCGCGCGTGCTCGCCGAATGGGTCGCGTCGATGAATCCCAATCCGTACAGCCTGATCGCGATCCTGGCGTTGATCTACATCGTCCTTGGCACCGCGCTCGACGGCGTGTCGATGATCGTGCTCACGACCTCGGTGGTGATCCCGATGGTGGAGAAGGCGGGATTCGACCTCATCTGGTTCAGCATCTTCATCGTGCTGCTGGTGGAGATCGCGGAGCTGACGCCGCCCCTCGGCTTCAACATCTTCGTGCTGCAGACGATGACCGGGCGCGACAGCAACTACGTGGCGTACGCCTCGCTGCCCTTCTTCTTCATGATGGTGCTCTGCGTGGTGCTGATCACCGTGTTTCCGGGCCTTTGCACCTGGCTTCCCGACGTGCTGATTGGCGCTACGAAACGCTAAAGGGGTCAGACCCCTTTTATTTTTATCCGAGCACCATGCGGCGGGCGAGACGCCGCGTCCACTGGGGATGGGCGGCGTAGCGCGGCAGGAGATGCGGATCGCCTTTGCCGTGCAGCGTGCCCGGCTCGACCGTGACCGCCGAGTGGTAGTAGCGCCGCGCGCTGGCGAGGGCGCCATCGTTCAGGTCGCCGTTCGGGTAACAGAAGACGGAAATCGGCCGGTCGAGGCGCCGCTCGAGCGCCATGCGGCTGTCGCGCGTCTCGGCTTCGGTCTCCTCGGCGGTAAGCGAGGTGAGGATCGGATGCGTCATGGTGTGCGAGCCGATCGTCACGACGTCGGGATCCAGGCGCTCGAGCTCGTTCCAGCTCGCGAGATCGAATTCCTCGTGCTCGGCGGGGCTGGGCGTGAAGCGCGGCGTCGCCTCCCGGATTCGCTGCTCGACCTGCCGGCGCGCGGCGAGTCTCAGCGTCTTCATCCACTCGACGATCGCTTCGACCCCGCCGGCGGGTGCGCCGATGTTGGCCGCGATTTCCCGCACGGCATTGGGGGGCAGCGACAGCAGGCGCTGTCGGGCCTCGTGGTTCCAGAGCCATTCCTGCCGCTCGATGAGCCCGGGGCAGACGAAAAACGTTGCGCTCAGGCCGAGCCTTTGCAGGATCGGATAGGCGACATGGACGTTGTTGCGCAAGCCGTCGTCGAAGGTCAGGGCGACGCGGGCGCGGCCTTTGCGGCGGCACGCGGTCAGCTCGTCGAGCGAAACGACCGGGAAGGCGAGCCGCACCAGTCGCAGCTGGCGCTCGAGCGCCGCCGCATCGCGCTGCGGCGTGCCGTGGTACATGAGGATGCGGTCGTGCAGGAGACCGAGCACGCGGCATTTTTCCACTGGGGCTGCACTTAGAATGCGCAGGTGCCTAGTCCGATATACCTAACGGACGACATCCGGCGCATCGAGCGCGAGTTTGCCGGAGATGCGGGCAGCGTCACGCCGACGCTGATGGAGCGCGCCGGCGCGGCGGCGGCCGAGCTGGCGGCGCGCCTTGCGTCGGACCGGCAGAAGGACATCCTGGTGCTCGCCGGCCCTGGAAACAACGGCGGCGACGCGAAAATCGCCGCGGCGCGGCTACAGGAGCAGTTTTTCCGCGTCACGCTGGTCGACAAGCCGCAGGTCCCGGCGGACAAGGCCTGGGGACTGGTCATCGACGGTCTTTTCGGCATCGGCCTCACGCGCGAGGTCGAGGGCGACTATGCGCGCCTGGTCGATTATGCGAACCGCCAGGGCTGTCCGGTGCTCGCGATCGACATCCCGAGCGGCCTGCATTCGGACACCGGCCGGGTGATGGGCAGCGCGGTCCGGGCGAGCCACACCATTACCTTCATTGGCCTGAAGCCCGGACTGCTGACGCTCGACGGTCCGGATCACTGCGGCGCGATCACGGTCAACGACCTCGGCCTGCCGGCGGGTGAGGCGAGCGCCTGGGTGGCGGTACCGGAACTCTTCAGGAATGCGCTCAAGCGCCGGCCGCTGAATTTCCACAAGGGCATGGCCGGCTCGCTCGGCATCCTCGGCGGCGCAGCCGGCATGAGCGGTGCCGCGGTGCTCGCCGGACGCGCGGCCTTGAAGCTCGGTGCCGGCCGCGTCTATGTCGGGCTGCTCGACCCGACGCTGGCGCTCGATCCCGGCGCGCCCGAGCTCATGCTGCGCCATGCCGACGACGCGCTCGGCCAGGATCTCGACGCGCTGGTGGTCGGGCCCGGGTTCGGCCAGGGCGAGCGCGCCGAGACGCTGCTCGGTGCGGCGCTGACGAGCGAGCTGCCTTGCGTGCTCGACGCCGACGCACTGAATCTCATCGCCGAGAACGCGGACCTGCGCCATGCCTGCGCGCGGCGCAGCGCCGAGACCATCGTCACGCCGCATCCCGCAGAGGCGGCGCGGCTGCTCGCCGAGAGCACGGCCACGGTGCAGGCCGATCGCGTCAAGGCGGCGCGCGCGCTGGCGGACAACTTGAACGCGCACGTCGTGCTCAAGGGAAACGGCAGCATCCTCGTGGCGCGCGATCGCCACTGGTTCATCAATCGCACCGGCAACCCCGGCATGGCGAGCGCCGGCATGGGCGACGTGCTCGCCGGCATGCTCGGCGCCCTGCTCGCGCAGGGCTATAGCGGCGAGAGCGCCTTGGTGCTCGGCACGCACCTGCACGGCGCGGCTGCCGACGAGCTCGCGCGCCGCGGCATCGGTCCGGTCGGCATGACGGCAAGCGAGCTGATCGACGCCGCGCGACACTTATGGAACACCTGGCTATGAACCTGATCACCGAGCTGGTCATCGCGAACCGCATCCTCGCCAGCGAGGACGTGGTCGACGCCTACGGGCATGTGAGCGTGCGCAACCCCGAGGCGCCCGAGCGCTTCTTCCTCGCGCACTCGAAAAGCCCGGCGCTCGTCGAGGCGGGCGACATCCTCGAGCACACGCTCGATGCGCAGGCGCTGCGCCCCGAGCCGCGGCCGCTCTATCTCGAGCGCTTCATCCACGCCGCGATCTACGAGGCGCGGCCCGAGGTCATGGCCGTGGTGCATGCGCATGCCGAGGACGTGCTGCCGTTCACCATTACGCAGACGCCGCTCAGGCCGGTGATCCATTCCGGCGCCTTCATCGGCGCCGAGGTCCCGGTGTGGGACATCGCCGAGCGCTTCGGCGAGCGCACCAACCTGCTGGTCACCGACATGGCGCAGGGCCGCGACCTGGCGAAGCGCCTTGGCAACAACAGCGTCGCCCTGATGCGCGGCCACGGCTTCGCCGCGGCGGCGCGCTCGCTCATCGATGTGGTGCGCATGTCGGTTTACCTGCCGCGCAATGCACGCGTGCAGCACAAGGCGATGCAGCTCGGCGAGTTGAAGCCGCTGAGCGCCGGCGAGATCCAGGCGCGCGCCTCAGGGACCGGCTACAAGCCGCAATCCCCCGAGACGCAGCGCGCCTGGCAGTACTGGGCGCAGCGCGCCGGCTGCGCCGACCTGCTCAAGACTTAAAAGCGGATACCGGCCTTCAGGCTGTACGCCGTGCTATGCCCTGTGCGGTCGATCTCCGCGTTCATGTTGAAGAGCATCAAATTGAAGCCAACGCCGAAGAAGAACTTGTTCAGCGCAAAGTCTTCCTTGGTGAGATTGGCGACTTTCGGATCGCTGTTGATCCAGGTGCGGCCGACGCCGACATAGGGCGTCAGCATGGCGAAGCCTTTCGACGCCGAGATGTCCAGGCCCTTGGTGGTCATGTCGAGCTGGTCGACTCCGGTGAGCTTGGTGAAGGTGCCTCGCACGCCGACGGCCGGCGCGGCGACGCCGCCCTTGATGAACGCCCAGCGCGCTTCGCCGCCCCAGAGCGAGATGTCGCTCCCGGGAATCTTGGAGAACATCAGCCCGACGTCGAAGCCGAGCGGCAGACCCTTGTTGGCACGCAGCGTCGGCACCGGGATGTACGAAGGTACGCTGCCGGAG
>DASWER010000295.1:0-7152 GCA_036394655.1 Burkholderiales bacterium | reverse complement strand
ACTCGATCGGCGACACGCCGCGCCCGATGCCGAGCTCGAGGCGCCCGCGCGAGAGCTGGTCGAGCATGCACACTTCGTTATAGAAGCGGTACGGGTTGTGCCAGGGCAGGCAGAAGGTGAGCGCGCCGAGGCGCAGCCGCTCGGTGCGCTGGATCATCGCCGAGAGCAGCACGGCTGGCGAGCTGTCGATCGAGAGCGGCGTGCCCTGGTGCTCGGCGAGCATGTAGGCGTGGAACCCGGCCTTGTCGGCGGCTGCCGCGAGCTCCAGCTTGTGTGCGAAGGTCTCGGCGGGCGAGCGCGTGTCGGAGGCCTCGACCCAATCAAAGAGGCCGATACGCAGTTGTTCCTTCATGACCAGACCTTCCGTGCAGCAGCGACGACGCGCTCCAGCTTGCGCTTCTGGTCGTCCTCGCTGATGAGATTGCCGACCACGTCGGAGCCGAAGCCGCATTGCGGGCTGATGGCGAGGCGCTCGAGCGGCACGTACTGCGCTGCCTCCTCGATCCGCTGAATGAGCGTGTCGACCGTCTCGAGCTCGGGCACCTTGGTGCTGACCAGGCCGAGCACCACCACCTTGTCCTTGGGCACGAAGCGCAGCGGCGCGAAGCTGCCGGCGCGCGGGCTGTCGTACTCGAGGAGAAAGCGCTGGTACGGCAGCTCGTTGAACAGCCGCTCGGCGATCGCGTCGTAGCTGCCTTCGCGGTGCCACATGCTGCGCTGATTGCCGCGGCAGAGGTGGATGCCAAAGGTGACGCCGGGAAAATTCGCCACCAGCTTGGCGTTCGCCTTGAGCGAGCGGGAAAAATTCTGCATCGGGTCTTCGCCGCGCTTGCGCATCGCCTCCATCGAAGGCTCGTCGACGTACGCGGTGTAGCCGGGCTCGTCGATGTGCACGTAGCGGCAGCCGGCATCGACCAGCTCGCCGATCATCTGCCGCTGGATCGCCACGATGTCGGCGAGGAATGCGTCCACGGTCGGGTATATGGATTTAGAGGCCGCATGGTCGAAGCGCTGCATCACGCGGTCGGGGCCGATGAGCGAGACCTTGACCGGCTTCTTCGCCACCGGCGCGACGCGCCGGTATTCATCCAATGGGGGATTGCGCACGAGTGCCAATTTTTTGACTACCGGGCGGCGATGCACCACCGGCGTTCCCGGCGCGGCGAGATCCGGGATGTCCCAGCGGGCGAGCGGCGTGGAGCCGGCGACGCGGCGCTCGTGCGTGCCCACGGTCTCGCTTCCCATGTCATAGCCGCTCACCGCGAGGCCGAAGCTGTCCTGGAAGTTGAGGCGGCTGATTTCGCCATCGGTGACCACGTCGAGGCCGAGCGCTTCCTGCAGCGCGACGTGGCGTTTAACGCACTCCAGCTCCACGCGGGCAAATTCGGCGGCGCCGAGCTTGCCGGTCTCCAGCGCGAGCCGCGCCTCTTTCCACTGCGCCGGGCGCAGCAGGCTGCCGACCACGTCGGTACGGATGCGATCGAGGTTATTCATTCTTCATCCCGGCTGCTTTCACCGCCATGGCATAGCGCTCCAGATCATCCTTCAGGAACCGCGTGTAGTGCTCGGTGCCGTTCTCCATCAGATCCATCCCCAGGTTGGCCATGCGCTCGGCGACATCGCGCTCGCGCAGCGCCTTGGCCACCGCCGCCTGCAGCCGCCCGACGATCTCGCGCGGCGTGCCGGCCGGCGCCTGCAGGCCGATGACGGTGGCGATATCAAAGCCGGGAAAACCGAGCTCGGCCACCGTCGGCACATCGGGCAGCATCGCCGAGCGCTGCGCGGTGCTGATGGCATAGACGCGCAGCTTGCCGGCACGGATATGCGGCGCGACGTTCGGAATCCCGGACCAGCCGCTCTGCACCTGCCCGCCGAGCACGCCGGCAACCAGCGCGCTGCCGCCTTTATACGGCACATGCACGACATCGATGTCCGCGCGCGCCATGAAGGCGGCCATGGTGAGATGGTGAATCGACCCGGCGCCCGCCGACCCATAGGCCAGCTCGCCCGGCTTGGCGCGCGTGAGGGCGATGAATTCCGCGAGCGAGGCCGCAGGCACGCTCGGGTGCGCGACCAGCACCGAGGGCACCGCGGCGAGCGCGGTGATCGGCGCGAAGTCGCGCAGCGGGTGATAGGTCACCTTGGGATTGAGCGCGATGTTGATGGCGAGCGCGCTCGAGCTGCCGAGCATCAGCACGTGGCCGTCGGCCGGCGCGCGGGCCACCTGCTCGGCCGCGACCACGCCGCCCGCGCCGGGCACGTCTTCGACCACGAACGGTCGCCCGAAACTGTCGGAGAGCTTGGCCGCGAGCATGCGCGCGAGGAGATCCGGGTTGCCGCCCGGCGCCGCGCCGGCGAGCAAGCGCACCGGCTTCGATGGATACGCCTCCTGCGCCCACACGGCTGGGCACGCGACCAGCACGAGCGCTGCGAGCCAGCTACTCACGCTGGATGCCCGCTGCCTTCACCGCGGCGGCGTAGCGCTCGAGGTCTTCTCTGACGAAGCGCCCATAGCTCTCGGTGCCTTCCTCGCGCAGCTCCATGCCGAGGTTCGCCATGCGCTCGGCGAACTCGCGCTCGCGCAGCGCCTTTGCCGCGACCGCCTGCAGCCGGTTCACCACCTCGCGCGGCGTGCCGATGGGCGCCTGCAGGCCGATGACGGTGGCGATGTCGAAATCGGAATAGCCGAGCTCGATCGCCGTGGGCACGTCCGGCAGTGAACTCGACCGCCGGGCGGTGCTGATCGCGAATACCTTCAGCTTCCCCGCGCGGATGTGCGAGGCGACGTTCGGGATGCCCGACCAGCCCGACTGCACTTCGCCGCTCAGCGCCGCGGCGACCAGCGCCGAGCCGCCTTTGTAGGGCACGTGCAGCATGTCGAGGCCCTCGCGCGCGGCGAACACCGCCATCGTGAGGTGGTGCACCGAGCCGTTGCCGGCGGAGCCGTAACTCAATTTGCCGGGCTGGGACTTCGCCAGGGCGACGAACTCCTGCAGCGAGTCCGCGGCGATCGACGGATGCGCGACCAGCACGGTCGGCACCGCCGCGAGCGCCGTAATCAGCGTGAAATCCTTGAGCGGGTGATAGCTGAGCTTGGGATTCAGGGCGACGTTGATGGCGAGCGCGCCCGAGTCGCCGAGCATCAGGACATGGCCGTCCGCCGGCGCGCGCGCCAGGATCTCGGCCGCGACTACGCCGCCGGCGCCCGGCACGTTCTCGACGATGAACGGGCGGCCGAAGGCCTCGGAGAGCTTGGCCGCGAGCATGCGGCCGAGCACGTCGGGATTGCCACCGGGCGCCGCGGCGGCCATGAGCCGCACGCTTTTCGACGGATACGCCTCCTGGGCCATCGCAGGAAGTGCCACCACCAGCAGCATCAGCAGCGCTTTCACCATCAGCCTCTCTTGTCCACGAAGCGCGGCGCCTTGACGTTGGCTTCGAAGTCCTTGGCGATGGTGCCGCGCGCGAGCAGCGTGATTTCCGGGGTGATCTGGAAGGTCCTGCGCATCATGTCCACGATGGGTGCGGTTCCGCCAGTCCTCGTTTCGACGTGCAGGTGCAGCACATCGTTGCCTCCCGCGTTGTAGACCTCGGCGCGGAAGTCGACCACCGCCGGATCGCGGAACATCGCATCCTCGAGCTCGGCATGATTGATGTTGACGCCGCGCACCTTGAAGAAGCCTACCGTGCGGCGCGCATGGCGCATCACCGGGAACACCGACCAGGGATGCTCTCCCCCGGGCGAGGGCGACATCGATACGAGATCGCCTGAGCTCCAGCGCAGGAACGGCGTCATGCTGTTCGACCACAGCGCGGTCACGACGAGCGAGCCGACCTCGCCATCGGGCACCGGCTCGCCATGGTCATCGAGCACCTCGAGGTACCAGAGGTCGGTGAAGGCATGCAGGCCCTCGTGGCCGAGACCTTCGCCCGAGACGATCGCCGCCTCGGTCATGCCGAAGTGGTCGTACACTTCGGCGCCCCAGGCGCGCTCGAGCTTGCCGCGCTTCACGGGCGAGAGCGGCTCGGCGGCCACCAGCAGCTTCTTCACCGACGAGCCCGCAAGGTCGATCCCTTTGACTTCCGCCAGATTGGCGAGGTGCAGCCCGTAGCTCGCCATGCCGATCCAGAGGGTGGGCTGCAACTCGCCGATCAGGTCGAGCTGCGCTTCGGAGGAAGTGTTGCTCCCGGCGCCGCACCAGACGGTGCCGATGCCGAGGTTGATCGCGGCGCGCGCGTAGAGATGCGCGACCGGATGCACGCCGAGCGGAAACGAGATGTGCGCGCAATCCTCGGCGGTGGCGCCGATCAGCGCCCAGGCGCGCTCGAAGGCCATGATGTTGGTCGCCATGTCCTCGGCCGAGCGCGGATAGAACAGCGGCCGGCCGGTGGCACCCCCGGAGCGCCAGTACTCGACCACCTTGGTGCGCGGCGCGATGCAGAACTCCTCGTGGAACCACTGCGCGGGAATCTCGCGCAGCGCTTCCTTCGTCAGCACCGGAATCTTGCGCCATTCCTCGGGATCGTCCAGTCGCGCGAGATCGATCGGCGGCATGCGGCGCTTCCAGAACGGCGCCTGCATCGCGCGCTCGACCGCGACGCGCTTGCGCTCGCTCTGGATGCGCGCGATGTCGGCGGCGGAGCCTGGCCATCTCATCGCACGTTCTCCAGGAGCAGCAGCAATCCGCCGAGGATGGCGAGGTTGGCGAGCAGCGCGAGGCGCGAGATGTTGCGCTGGAGCGGGTCGCTCTTCTGCCAGAAGCGATGGAAGATCGAGGTCGCGGCGATGGTGAACACGATAAGAAACAGCGTGCCGACCGCCGGGTGCCAGTCGAACGCCACCAGCGCCGCGCCGGTGAGCTGCAGCGCGATGCCAAGCCAGAACGCGCTCGCCGGGAACGGCACGCCCAGGTCCGCCATGCGCTCGATGTGATCGGCGATGCGCGCCTTGGTGAGGTTGGAGACGCCGGTGACGACGAAGAACAGCACGATCAGTTGCCGGCCGGCGAGGTCGAGCCAGGGTTCCATCATGGGTGCCGCGCATTATGCCGCGCGCGAACGGCTCTCAGAGAGAGGTGAGGCCTTTGCGGACGGCGAACTTGGTCAGCTCGGCGATCGTATGCAGGTCGAGCTTGCGCATGATGTTGCGGCGGTGCACGTCGACGGTCGCGACCGAGATGCCGAGCTGGGCTGCAATTTCCGCCGAGTGCCTTCCCTCGGCGAGCAGGCTGAGCACCTGGCGCTCGCGGCGCCCGAGCGCGCTGACGGCCCGGCGCGCACGCACGGCCTTCGCCGCAGGCGCCGGGTGGCGCAGCTCGGGCGACAGATACGTCTCGCCCTGCGCGACGGCGCGGATGGCTTGCCGCAGCTCGTCCACGGTTGCCGACTTGAGGACGTAGCCGCTCGCACCGGCGTCGATCATTCCCTCGACATAGCGCGGCTCGTCATGGATCGACAGCGCGATGACTCGCATCGCCGGGTGCCGGCTGCGCAGGCTCTGCATGACCGCAATGCCGTCAATATCCGGCAGGCCGATATCGAGCAGCACGACGTCGGGCTGCAGCCGGTCCACGAGCTCGAGCGCTTCGGCGCCGGTGGAGGCTTGCCCCACCACGGCGGTATCCGGCTGGCCGGCGAGCATCGCGGAAAGCAGTTCGCGCACGATACGCTGGTCCTCGACGATGACGACGCGGACGCTCATGCGCAAACCAGAATAATCTTGCGCAAATCACGTCGCTACCCAAAATTACCGATTCGGCGGTATATCTTTGGCCAATAGCGCGGCGTATGTTTTGTCAATGCGAACGCCGCCGCATGCGAGCCTGGCGGTGGCCGTGGCAGCGATCCGCGAGCTGATCGAGCAGACCCGCGCGTCGCACCCCATGGATGCGCAAACGGCTCAAGCCCTGGATTTCGCGCTCGACGGACTCGGCCTGATGTGGGAAGCCCTCGAAGGCGAACAGCAAAGCTACGAGGAGTACGAGCGCGACTGCGTCGACTTCTTCGAGTTTGTGCCCCTCGCTTGCGTGCTCACCGACCTGAATGGCATGGTGCGCCGCGCCAATCGTGCCGCGGTCGAGTTGCTGGGCGTCTCGGCCGCGGAGCTCTTGCGCAAGCCGCTGCGATCGTTCTTCCCGGTCGAGCAGGCCGGCGGTGCGGAGGTAGAGGCGAGCGTGAGCGAGATCGGCCGCCCGCGCGGCGGCGTTTCGGGCCTGTGCTGGCTGCTTCGGCCCGTGGCCCGCTCGCAGCCCGAAGGGCAGGCTGGCGGAACGGTCCTAGACGCCGAGATAGCGGTGCCACAGCGAGCGATCGGCGTCGAGCTGCGCTGAAGTGCCCTGCCACGCCACGCGTCCGCGCTCGATGATGGTGTGGCGGTCGGCGAGCCGCACCAGGCGCTCGATGTACTTGTCGATCACCAGGATCGTCTGCCCCGCCGCGCGCAGGCGATCGAGGCACTTCCAGATCTCCTCGCGCACTAGCGGCGCCAGCCCCTCGGTCGCTTCGTCCAGGATCAGCAGGTGCGGATTGGTCACCAGCGCCCGCCCGATCGCCAGCATCTGCTGCTCGCCGCCTGAGAGCTGGTTGCCCATGTTGTCGGCTCTTTCCCGGAGCTTGGGAAACAGCTCGAAGACGCGCTCGGGCGTCCACGGCTCCCCGCGCCGCGAGCGGTTGTCGGCGAAGGCGACGAGGTTTTCCAGCACCGTCAGGTTGGGAAAGATTTGCCTTCCCTCCGGCACCAGCGCAATGCCCATGCGCGCGATGCGATCGGGCGCCTCGCGCTCGATCGCCCGCCCGCGGAAGCGGATCGCACCGGCCTGCGAGCGCGTGAGCCCCATGATCGAGCGCACGGTGGTGGTCTTGCCCATGCCGTTGCGCCCGAGGAGCGTCACCACTTCGCCGGCATCGATCGCGAGGTCGAGCCCGTACAGCACCTTGCTCGCGCCATAGGCGGTCTCCAGCTTCTGGAGCTCAAGCAGCAAGCTCTTCCCCCAGATAAGCCTTGCGCACCTCCGGATCGGCGCGGATCGCCTGCGGCGCGCCGGTGGCGATGATGCGCCCGTTCACCAGCACCGAGATGCGCGTGGCGAGGCGGAATACGGCATCCATGTCGTGCTCGACCAGCAGTATGGTGAGCCGCTCGCGCATTTTTTC
>DASWER010000294.1:0-2173 GCA_036394655.1 Burkholderiales bacterium | reverse complement strand
TTCGAGCCGGGCAGGTGGCCGGTGATCGCGGCCACCGCGACGCCGGCCGCGATGATCACGGCGACGGCCGCGCCGGCCATCAGGGGATGCAAATTTGTTCTTGCTTGTGTTTCCATTGTTTCCTCCGTTCGATTTGGGAGCGGTAAGAATTACGCGCTTTCGCGCCCGCCACTGTCCCTACTGTAGCGGCCCGACAGGCTCTGCCGGATGTCAGGGATGCAATATGCGTAACAGCGTGTTACGCAGCTATCGGCAGCGCGGAAAATTTCACGCTGAAAAGCGAAACGCTATTCGGGCTTGAGGCCCGCGGCCTTGAGCACCGCGCTCCACTTGGTGATCTCGGCGCGGATGAAGGCGTCGAATTCCTCGGGACTGTTGCCGACCAGCTCGAGGCCCTGCGAGGCGAGGCGCGCCTTCACCTTCGGGTTCTGCGCGATCTTCACCACCTCGGTGTGCAGGCGCTCGATCACCGCGCGCGGCGTGCGCGCCGGCGCGGCGAAGCCATACCAGCCGTAGACCTCGTAGCCGGCGAGGCCGCTTTCAGCCATCGTCGGAATGTCGGGCGCGAGCGCAGTGCGCTGCGCCCCAGTGACGGCGAGCGCCTTGAGCTTGCCCGACTTCACCTGGGGCAGCGCGCTGATGTTGGAGATGAACATCAGCGGGATGTGACCCGCGATCAGGTCGGTCATCGCGGGCGCGGTGCCTTTGTAGTAGATCGCGGTGATTTGCGTGCCGCTCATCATCTTGAAGAGCTCGGCGGCGAGATGCGGCGCGCTGCCGGGGTCGGAGGCGCCGTAGTCGAGCTTGCCGGGGTTCGCCTTCGCCGCGGCGATCACGTCCGCGACCGAACTGGCCGGAAACGCCGGGTGCGCGAGCAGCACCATGGATTGCCGGCCGATCATCGACACCGGGATGAAATCGCGCACCGTGTCATAGGGCAGCTTGGCGATCAGCGTCGGGTTGGTGACGTGCGTGATGTAGATGAACGCCAGCGTGTGGCCGTCGGGCGGCGCCTTCGCCACCAGGTCGCTAGCGATGACCGCGCTCGCGCCGGGACGGTTCTCGATGACGAGCTGCTGGCCGAGCGCTTCGGAGAGCTCCGGCTGCACCGCGCGCGCCACGGCATCGGTCGGGCCGCCCGGCGGCACGCCGACCAGCACCTTGATCGGCTTGACCGGATAGCTCTGCGCCAGTGCCTGCGCCGAAAAAAACAGCAGAACGAAGGCCAATTTGCTCATGCGGGCAGTTCTCCGGGCAGGTCGAAGCGTTGTCGGGTGGTGCAGTAGCGGTCGGCGAACAGGCGGCCGATGGGACGGTAGTGCTGCTCCGAGATTCGCTTGGTATTCGGATCGATGATGCCCTCGCGCGCATGCACCAGCAGGATCTCGCCCAGCACCAGCTCGCGCGTGCCGCTGATCTCGAGGATGCGCTCGACGCGGCATTCGAGGCTGGCCGCGGCTTCCGCGATGCGCGGATGTTTCACCATCTTCGCCGGCGCGGTGCTGAGGCCCGCTTTCTCGAACTCGCTCACGTCCTCGGGGAATTCAAAGCTCGAGACGTGCATCGCATTGGCAGTGGCCTCATCGACCAGGTTGACGACGAATTCCTGGGTGCGGCGGATGTTCTTCAGCGAATGCTTCATCGCCCCGTCGCGCCGCGGGTTGATGCCGATGACGCAGAGCGGCGGATCTTCGGAAAAAACATTGAAGAAGGAGAACGGGGCACAGTTGGCGACCCCGTTCTCGCTCCAGGTCGAGATCCAGGCGATCGGCCGCGGGATCACCAGGCCGATGAGCAGCTTGTAGCGCTCGAGCGCCGGCAGCCGGGCAAGCTCGAGGTCCATTAACCGGCGCGGCTAAAGACCTGCCGCTCGCGCGACGCGAGCAGCGGCACCGCTTCGGCGAGATATTTCTTGAAGTGCGGCGTTTGCTGGTGCGTCTCGAAAGCCTTCTCGTCGTTGTAGATTTCGTAGAGCATCACCTTGGTCTTGTCCTTCGGATCGAACAGCACGTCGAACTGCTTGCAGCCCGGCTCCTTGCGCGCCTCGCGCGCGTTCTCCAGCGCCATCTTCATCCAGCGCTCGACGTTGTCCGGCTTGATCTTGATATTCACCACGAGCACGAACATCTAGGTTCCCTCCTTGGCAGGCGTGACTTCGGCGCCGACGCGCTCG
>DASWER010000293.1:0-2339 GCA_036394655.1 Burkholderiales bacterium | reverse complement strand
ACCGGCTCCGGGTTGGTGTCGCCGAAGGTGGCCTTGTGGACATAGGTGAAGTGCCCGGTGTCCATCATGTTTTCCATCAGCCGCATCGCCGAGCAGTTCCACACCTCGTGGAACTGCTCGATCCGGCGCCAGCCGGCTTCGTGCATCTCCGGGATGCTGGGAATCGGCGCCAGCGCCTCGGGCGCGAGGCACACCCAGGCGTAGCCGTAGCGCTCTTCCGCCGCGTAGGCGTGAATGCGCGCGCCCTCGGGAATGGTGTCGCGCGGGAACTGCGGGATCTTCACCACTTTTCCGGTGCGGTCGTAGCACCAGCCGTGATAGCCGCAGGCCAGGCGCCCTTCGCTGTAGAAGCCGAGCGCGAGCTTCGCGCTGCGGTGGCAGCAGCGCTCGACCACCGCGGCCGGGCGGCCTTCGCCGTCTTTCCACACCACGATGTCCTCGCCCAAGAGGCGCACCGCCTGCGGCGCCTTTTCCAGCCGCGCCATCGGCAGCACCGGATACCAGAAGCGCCGCAGTACCGGGTGACGCGTGACCTGCATCAGGGCATGACCTTCAGATCCTGCACGAAGCGCGTGGTGTAGGCCTTGCGCAGGTCCACGTCTGCCTTGAGCAGGCCCTGCGCCACCATGTACTCGAAGGTCTTCTTCCAGCGCTCGTCGGTCATGGTGCCGATGCCCATCTTCGCGGCGTCGCCGCCGGTGACCAGCTCGTATTCCTTGAGTTTCGCGATGCCGTAGGCGATCTGGTCGTCCTGCATGCTCGGGTTGTCTTTCTTGATCAGCTCGTTCGCCGGGCCCGGCGACGCGAGGTAGCTCTTCCAGCCTTCCATCGAGGCGCGCACGAACCTGGCGACGGCGTCGGGCTTCTCGGCCAGCACCTTCTGCGTCGTCACGATGGTGGTGCCGTAAGGCGGGTAGCCGTCCTTGGCGAAGAGGAAGAAGCGCGCCTTCACGCCCGCCTTCTCCGCCTGGAACGGCTCGGAGGACAGATAGCCCTGCTGCGCGATGGCCTTGTCGGCGAAGAAGGGCTGCAGGTTGAAGGTATAGGGACGGATCTGGTCGTCGCTATAGCCGTATTTGGACTTGAGCCACGGCCACCAGCTGCTGCGCGCGGAGGCCGCGATCAGGATGGTCCTGCCCTTGAGGTCGCCGAGCGTCTTCACGTCCTCGTGGGCCATGATGCCCTGCAGGTCGTACTGGAACGAGGTGCCCACCGTGACGAGCGGGATGTCCTGCTCGATGGCCTTCAGCACCTGGAAGTCGTAGCCCATCAGGAGATCCACCGTGCCGGCGGCGAGCAGCTGCTGGCCGTTCAACTGCGGCCCGCCCATGCGCACGGTGACGTCGAGCCCCTGCTTCTTGTAAGCGCCGGTGGCGAGAGCCTGATAGAAGCCGCCGTGCTCGGCCTGCGCGAACCAGCTGGTGAGGAACGTCAGCTTGTCCTGCGCATGAACGCTCCCCGCCAGAAACGCGCAGAGGAAAACCAGGATGCGCTGCATGACACTCCCTTGTTGGAAATGAGCTGCCCCTTAAGAGCAACCCGTATGCCACGCCGGGAGCGGGAATTTATGGCGTCAAATCAAGATTTGCCGGATGCAGCCGAGACAGACTCGCACGCTTGTCGTGCGCGCGCGCACCAAAATGACGCCGGTTAGGCCCCGGGCGAAAAGCCGGACGTAGAATCTGCTGGCCACGAGTCTGGGGAGGCGATATGGCCAAGAAGCAGCAAGGCGGACGGCGGAAATTTCTCGCGCGAGGCGCGGCGCTCGTGTCGGGCGCTGCGATGCTCAAGGGCGCAGGCGCCGAGGGTCTCGCGGGCGAGGCGTGGGAGCGCGTGTACGGTGCGGGCTTCACCCGCTACGGCCAGCCTTCGCGCTTCGAGCAGGCGGTCGGCCGCTATATCGCGCAGCCGTATGGAGAGATGGCGCCGGGTTCGGGCTCGGCGCTTTGCCCGATCGAGGCGCTCGACGGCATCATCACGCCGACTTCGGTGCACTTCATCCGCAGCCACAGCGGCAGTCCGGACATCGATCCGAAGCTGCATCGGCTCTACATCCACGGGCTGGTGGAGCGGCCGCTCCGGTTCTCGGTCGATGCGCTCTCGCGCTACCCGATGACCACGCGCATCTATTTCATCGAGTGCTCGGGCAACAGCCTGCGCGCACTGACTCCGCAGCCCGCGCAGGTCCCTGCGGGCGGGATGCACGGCAACGTGTCCTGCAACGAGTGGACCGGTGTTCCTTTGCGCGTGCTGCTCGAGGAAGCCGGCGTGCAGCCGCAGGCGAAATGGCTGCTCGCCGAAGGCGCCGACTCGGCGCACATGAGCCGCAGCGTGCCGCT
>DASWER010000292.1:0-19483 GCA_036394655.1 Burkholderiales bacterium | reverse complement strand
CCCTCCGATTTCGCGATCAGGGCACGCTTCTCGCGCTCCGCGGTGATCTGCTGCTGCATCGAGCGCAGGATCGCCTCGGGCGGCGTGAGGCTCTTGATCTCGTAGCGCAGCACCTTGATGCCCCAGTTGCGCCCGGCCTCGTCGAGCGAGTGCACGATCTGCCGGTTGATGTCCTCGCGCGACTCGAAAGTCTTGTCGAGCTCCATCTTGCCGATCTCGCTGCGCAGCGTGGTCTGCGCGAGCTGGCTGATCGCGGACACGTAGTTGGACGAGCCGTAGGAAGCGAGGCGCGGATCGGTCACCTGGTAGTAGAGAATCCCATCGACGCCGAGCTGGGTGTTGTCCTTGGTGATGCACACCTGCTCGGGCACGTCGAGCGGCACTTCCTTGAGCGAGTGGACGTAGGCCACCTTGTCGAAGAACGGGATGATCAGGTTGAGCCCTGGCTCGAGGGTGCCCTCGAAGCGTCCGAGGCGCTCGATCACCCAGGCGCTTTGCTGCGGCACGATGCGCACGCCCTCGATCACGAAGGCGACGATGACGCCGATGAGCAGAACCCAGCCCCAGTACGGCTGCAGGCCCGGCATCTGCGCGGCGATGATGGCGGCGATCACAGCCGCGGCGAGTTTCCAGAACATCGTGTTCCCCCCTTGCGCGTGAGACGCCTCGCCGCGCTCAGGCGGCGGGACGGTTTTTGGCGACTTTGAGCGTATTGCCATCAGCGGCGACGACAAAGAGTGTGGCGCCCGGCTCGAGCCCTTCGCCGCCTTCCACCTGCGCGTCCCAGCTCGCGCCGCGGTAGCGCACGCGCGCTAGCCTCGAGCGCGCGTCGAGCCAGCTCTCGAAGCTCGCCGGCATCCCGGCATCGATCGGCGGCATGCGTTTGCCGCTCGATCTTGCGCGGTACACGTGCACACCGTAGCAACCCGCCGCCGCGAGCACGGCCGCGACGATGCATTGCACGGGGAAGGCCTGGCCGACGTACGCGGCCAGCGCAGCACCGAAAGCAGCCACCGCCAGCATCAGCAAGTAGAACGTCCCGCTCAGGAGCTCGGCGATGACGAGCACCAGTCCGACGATTGCCCAGGCGAGCGCGGGATCCAAGATCGGCCAATTAAGGCACGCGGCCGGGCCTTACGCAACCAGTCGCTAGAATTGGCGCATGCTGGCCCGCGAGCTGATTTCTCTGCACGAAGCGCCGCGCGAAGCTCCCCTTTTCAGCGAAAGTTACCCCCGGCTCAGCGCCGCTGCCGGCTATGAAGCGGCGCGTGCACTGCACGAGCACCGCGTCGCCTCGGGCTGGCGCGCGGTGGGACGCAAGATCGGCTTCACCAACCGCACGATCTGGCCGCGCTACGGCGTCTACGAGCCGATCTGGGGCACGGTCTATGACCGCACGCTGATCCGCGCCGTCGACAACCATGCGCGCGTGCCGTTGCAGGGCTTGGTCAATCCTCGCATCGAGCCCGAGATCTGCTTCGGCCTGCGCTCGATCCCGGACCGACGGCGCCTGACCGATTGCATCGAGTGGATGGCGCACTCGATCGAGATCGTGCAGTGCCATCACATGAACTGGAAGCTCACTCTCGCCGACGCCACGACCGACAACGGCTTGCATGGCCGCCTGATCGTCGGCGCGCCCGTCGCCGTGCCGGAAGACCTGGAAGCGCGATTGCCTACGGTACAGGCGGAGCTTTACCGGGGGCTCGAACTGGTTGACCGCGGCGTGGCGGCGAATGTGCTCGGCAGCCCGCTCGCGGCGCTCGCGTACCTGATCGAGGTGCTGGGGAAGCAACCGCACGCCCCAGCGCTCTGCGCAGGAGAAATCGTCAGCACGGGCACGATCACCGACGCGCATCCGGTCGCGGCGGGCGAGACCTGGAGCACGCGTATCTCCGGCCTGCCGCTGCCGGGACTCACCGTCGAGTTCGCGTGAGACCGCTCGAAGGGATCACCGTGGTGGCGCTCGAGCAAGTGATCGCCGGGCCGTTCGCCACCCGGCAGCTCGCCGAGCTCGGCGCCCGCGTCGTCAAGATCGAGCGGCCGGGAACCGGCGATGCCGCGCGCTCGTACGATCGCACCGTGAAGGGGCAGTCGTCGCACTTCGTCTGGACCAACCGCTCGAAGGAGAGCCTGACCCTCGACGTCAAGCATCCGTCGGCGCGCGCGATCCTGGAGAAACTCGTGGCGCATGCCGACGTGTTCGTGCAGAACCTGGCTCCGGGCGCGGTCGAGCGTCTCGGGCTCGGCGCCAGTGCGCTGCGCGAGCGCCATCCGCGGCTCATCTGGTGCGGCATCTCGGGATACGGGCCAGATGGCCCCTATTCGCAGAAGAAGGCGTACGACCTGCTGGTGCAATGCGAGGCCGGATTGGTCTCGGTCACCGGCACCCCGGAGGCGCCAAGCAAGGCGGGCATTCCGGTCGCGGACATTGCTTCCGGCATGTACGCCTTCTCAGCCATCCTGGCGGCGCTGATTCGCCGCAGCCGCACCGGCGAAGGGGCGACGCTCGATATCACGATGTTCGAGGCCCTCGGCGAATGGATGGGGTTCCCAGCCTATTTCACGGCCTACGGCGGCACCACACCGCCGCGCTCCGGGGCGCATCACGCCACCATCGCCCCCTACGGCCCGTTCCGCGCCGGCGACGGCGGCAGCGTGTTCTTCAGCGTGCAGAACGAGCGCGAGTTCGCCCGCTTCTGCGAGCGGGTGCTGGGCGACGCGTCGCTCAGCCGCGATGCGCGGTTCGCCAGTAGCCCGGCGCGACTCGCGAACCGCGAGGCGCTGCATGCCGTCATCGAGCAGCGTTTTGCCACGCTCAGCAGCAAACAGGTGGTCGAAATGCTCGATGCGGCTGACATCGCCAACGCCAAGCTGAACGGCATGGACGAGTTCTGGCGCCATGAGCAGCTCGCGGCGCGCTCGCGCTGGACACAGGTGCCATCGCCCGGCGGCATGATCGATGCCCTCAAGCCGCCGTTCAACCTGTCGGACTTCGAGCCGCGGATGGACGCGGTGCCTGCGCTGGGCGAGCACACGCGAAGCGTGCTGCGTGAGCTGGGTTACGCCGACGGCCAGATCGATGCGCTGGCCGCCGAAGGGGCGATCTAGCCGGGTTTGCTGCGGGGGGTCTCGATACCTGCGGCGCGGGCGAGATCGCGATGCACGCGGGCCACGCGCTCGACTTCGCCCTTGGCCGGGAAGCGCTCGTAGAACCCTTCCTCGCGGAACTGCTTGGCGAGCTCGGCCCAAGGGGCGAGGCGCTGCTCCCAGCGCGCCAGGCGCCCGGCCTCGGGCTCGGCGTCGTCGCGCGCTAGATCCGCGCATACGCGCACCATCGCCTTGATGGTAACGGGCTTGGTCACCATGAAGTTTTCCTTGCCCCACACCGAATCACCGAACACGGCGCGCGCCGCCTTGAAGAAGTCGCGGATGATCGCGTAGTAGCGCGGCACTTCCTTCGAGCTGCCACCGGCGAGCTGGATCGAGCGCCAGCGCCCGCGCACCCAGCGGTGCAGCTCATTGAAGAGCTCGGCCTGCAGTACCCACTTGTCGCGCTGGCTGCGACCGCCGAGGCGGTTGATTCGGTAGCGCAGCGGGCTGTCGCCCTCGCTGTAGAGTTTCTCGACCAGGCGCGCCGCGAACTTGCGGTCTGGCGCGGCGAACGACACGCGGTCGTAGAGATCGACCAGATGGCTCTTGTTGATGCGCGTCGGCGTCGAGTTGATGATGACGAACATCTCGGTGGCGAAGTCTTCGCTGCGCGCGTCGAAGATGATGCAGGGCACGTTGATGGTCGCCGCGTCGTCGGGCCGCTCCTGCATGTAGAAGTGCAGTGCCGCCAAGCGGTGCTGGCCGTCGATGATCAGGTACTTGGAAGAAGGCTCGCTGATCGTGCCCTGTCCGCCCTCGCCGCTCGAGCGGAAGTTGAGGCGCTCGGAGGTGAACAGCAGCACCGTGCCCGGAATCGGCGGCTGCGATACCGCGGTCTCGTAGAAATTCTTGAGCTGCTTCACCTTCGAGCGCGAGAGCGAGCGCTGGAACGCTTCGTCGTTGCGCTCGATCTTGGAGATGAACTGCGCGATGTCGTCGTCCTGCGAGATGCGCGACGGGGTAATTTCCTCGCCTTCACCATAGAAGCGGCTGATGAAACGCACCTTCGCCATCAACTCCTTGGCGCGGTAGTTCACGAAGTAAAAGACGCCGTCCTTCTGACGGATCTGCGTCGCTTGCATGGACGCTCCTATGTGCCCCCGCCCCCCCGGCGGGCGTACCGGCGCGAATATAAAGGAAAAACGGCCGGCAGGCCCGGACTGTTCAAAAGGCGCTAGGGCGCACAGGCCGGAAGTGCGAGCGCCTGCAGCACTTCCGCAGTACGGCGGTTCTGCACAAAAGCCACGACGCCCGAGTCTGCGAGCTTGGCCTTCGGCAGGATGGGCAGGTCGAGCCCGCGCGAGCCCAGGCCGTAGGGCCCCTGCCATTCCAGGGCGACGTGGTCGTGGCTGAGCAGCCTGCCGCGGTTCTCGCCGGCGGTGACGCGGTTCTCGAGCAGGTTCTCGTAGGCCGCGACGTAGAGCGCCGCGTCGGCGCGTTGCGAAGAGTCGCTCACCGCCGCTTCTACCCGTACACGCAGCAGCTGGGGTGTAGTGGCACTGATTTCGAGCCGGATTTGCGAGCGGGCGGGCTGTGCGTTGATGCGCGCCACGCTGCGCTCGAATTCGGAGCTCCCCCAGGCGCGGAAGTCGGCGCCCTGCACCAGGACCTGCGGCGTGTACACGAGCGCCCTGCGCTGGAGCTGCGAGAGCCGCCGCTGGCGCTGCGAGAATTCGCGCCGGGCGTAGGGGTCCTTCCAGCCGATGTAGTCCCAGTAGTCGACGTGCAGCGCTAGCGGCACTACCCGGTCGGGCGGGAAAGTCCTGCCGATGCTCGACAACCACCGGTCGGCCGGGGGACAACTGCTGCAGCCTTCGGAGGTATAGAGCTCGACCAGCGCCACGGTGCGCTCCCCGCTGCGGGCGACGCACTGAGCGGCGCTCGCGGGCGCCATGAAGGCTGCGATCAGGAGCGCAAAGGCCGCGCCTGCGCCCCGATAATAGGTCGTGCAGCACACGTCCTTTTTCCTCGCCTCCGCTGCATGGAACTTCGGTCTTGGCATGACGTGGCTCGCGGTTCCGCTATACGCCCACTCGCAGGGCCTGTCCAACGCCGAAATCGGCGCCTTGTTCGCGGCCCCGGTGCTCGCCCAGGCGCCGCTCAACCTGGTCGGCGGCGCCTATACCGACCGGATCGGCGGCCGGCGCATCATGCTCGGCTCGTGCTTCGTGGTGATCGCTTCGGGCATCTGGTTCATGTTTGCTCAGGGGTTCTGGATGCTGATGGTCGGCCAGGTGGCGCTCATCCTGTCGCGCGCCGCATTCTGGCCCGCTACCTGGGCCATGGCGAGCGAATTGCCCGGGGAGCGCGGCTTGCAGCTCGGCCGCCTCAATGCGGTCACCAATTTCGGCCAGATCGTCGGCACGGTCCTCTGCGGCTTTTTGCTCGCGGCAGCGGGCTACCCGGCGACCTTTGGCGTGCTCGCAGCGACCGGCGTGATATCCCTCATCGCCGGTCTCGCCACTGCGCCGAGCTCGCCGAAGGACAGCCCGCATCATCGGCATGCGCTAGCGGGATACCTGCCGCTGCTTCGCAAGCGCATCATGCTTTACACCATGCTCTGCGCCTATCTCTCGGCGCTGCCCTTTTCGCTCACGATGTCCTTCTATCCACTGCTGCTGGCGCAGTTTGGCTACGGAGAAGGCGCGTCCGGCGTGCTGCTCGGACTGCGGGCAGTCGGCTCCATCTTCGCGAGCCTGCTGGCCGCGCGTTTCGTGCGCAGTGGACCGCAGACACTGTGGCCGGTGGTTTGCGGACTGGCGGTGGCCGCCTCGGTCGGCCTGGTGCCGACCGTGAACCACGTCGCGCCGATTGCCTTCTGGATGCTCGTGGTCGGTGCCGGCACCGCCGCCATGACCCTGTATTTCCAGATCACCATCTCGGAGGTTAGCGCCCCGGCGGAACGAGGCTCTGCCCTGGCGCTGGGCGGCCTAGGTTGGAGCGTGTCGCACCTGAGCACGCCGCTCCTGATGGGATTTGTCGCCGACCGCTACGGCATCGTCGTCGGCTTCTACGTGCTCGGCGGCTTTGCGCTGGCCGGCGCCTTGATCATCGCCGTGACGCGGCGCTGGGCGTTCCAGCGCGGCTGATCACTTGTCGCGCCGGCGCAGCCGCTCCTCGCGCTCCAGGATGCCACGCTCGATGGTGCGCAGCGCCTCGAGCTGCTGGCGTAGCGCTTCCTCGCGCTTGTCGCGCTCCTTGTCGCTGCGATCCCGCTCGCGGGCGGTACGTTCGGCTTCACGGGCGAGCCGGGCATGCTCCGCCACCTGGGCGGCAAGGAAAGCGGCAAAGCGTCCATACCCGGGCTCCCTGGTGTCGGCTAGCGGCTCGAGCAGCTGGCCCGCACGCGCGTCGTCCCGCAGCGGTTCCGGCAATGTGGCAAGGAAGGTGGCAAGGCGCAGGCGATTCGCTGCGGAGGCGTCCGCCAGGAACGCCTGCTGCGCGCGAGCGAGGGCAGCCTTCTGCTCTGTCGCCGGGGCGCGCGCCAACTGGGCGGCCTCGGCCACGATGCCGTCGATCTCGACGATCCGCGGCGTCCTGGGATCGAGCGCCGCACAGGCCGCGAGCGCGAAAAGCGCCGCGGCGACCAGGCATCGATGCTGCATGTACTTATAATTTCAGCAAAATTCTGCGCGGATGTCGAAGAAAATCGGGACCAAAATCTATCTTATCGCCGCCGTTGCCGCCAACGGCGTGATCGGCCGCGAGGGTCAGCTGCCGTGGCATCTGCCTGAGGATCTCAAGCACTTCAAGCGCCTGACGCTCGGCCATCCGATCATCATGGGGCGGCGGACCTGGGAATCCCTGGGCCGCCCGCTGCCGGGCCGCGACAACATTGTCGTGACGCGTACGCCGGGCTATGACGCGCCGGACGCGGCAGTCGCGAGCTCACTCGAAGCCGCGCTCGCGCTATGCAGCGGGGAATCGGTCGCCTTCGTTATCGGCGGTCAGCAGCTCTTTGCCGAATCCCTGCCGCTCGCGGCGGGTCTTGTACTGACCGAGATCCACCGGGACTACGAGGGCGACACCCGGTTTCCGCCGTACGAGCGGTCGCGCTGGCGGGAGACCCAACGCGAGCCGCACACCGCCGCCGATGGGACGAAGTTCGACTTCGTCCTGTACCAGCCTACCGCTTAGACTCGAAGACGCGCACCTCGGGCAGCGGGAAGCCGTTGAACTGGCTCGCATAGGCCGTGGTATAGGCGCCGGCGTTGCAGATGTAGACGAAGTCGCCCTCCTGGAGGTCCGAAGGCAGCGGCTCATCACGCATCACCACGTCCACTGAGTCGCACGTCGGGCCGGCGACCGTCCATGGCACGTCCGGACCTGAGCGGTCGGTGCGGACGCGGTATTTGAGCCCCTCGCTCGCTTCGATCACACCGCCGAACAGTCCCGCATCCCAGTGCATCCAGCGCTTGCCGGCGCGCGTCGCAGTGCCGAGCATTCGGCACACGAAGTAACCCGCGTCGGACACCAGGTAGCGCCCGGGCTCGGCGATCACCTGCGTGTCTTCCGGGAAGGCCTTGAGCCCCTCGTTGACCACCGCACCGATCAGCTCGATCGACGGGATCGGCTTCACGTGGCGCACGGGGTAGCCGCCACCGATGTTAAGCAGGCGTGGCTTGAGCCCGGCCTTGGTCATGTGCTCGAAGAGATTGCGCGCCTTCTCGAGCGCCACGCGCCAGTTCTCCGGATTACGGCATTGCGAGCCAACGTGGAAGGTGACGCCGGCCAGGTCGGCACCCAGCTTCGCCGCCGCGGCCACGATCTCGCGCGCGTCGGCGGCGCCGGCGCCGAACTTGCCCGAGAGCGGCCAGTCGCTGCCGATGTTCGGGGTGGCGATGCGCAGGTACTGCTTGGCGTCGCGCTTGACCTCGAAGACGCGGCGCAGCTCGTCCACGCTGTCGACCACGAACCATTCCACGCCCTTGCCGGCGGCGTAGGCGATCGACTCGCGGGATTTCACGGGGTTGGAATAGAAGATCTCCGCCGCCGGCACGCCGAGCCCCAGGAGCAGGTCGAGCTCCGCGATCGATGCGATCTCGAAGCCACAGCCTTCCTGGATCAGGGCCTTCAGCACTCGCCGGTCCGGGTTCGCCTTCACCGCGTAATGCGGGCGCACGCGGGGCATGGCGGCGCGGAAGCGCCGCACCTTGCCGCGCACGATGGCCGTGTCGACGATCAGGAATGGTCGGTGGTACTTCTGGCTTGCCGCCTGGCGCACCAGCTCGAAGTCGAGACTGACTTCGGGGTGCGTGTCGAAGAGCTGCTCTTGCGGTTGCTGCCGTGCTACTGCGCTTTGTCTTACTCGTGCGATGCTACTAGGAGGGCGATCGCCCATATCTCCAAATCCCCCAAAAAGTCGGTCAAGCGGACCTAGGTCTCAGGAATATCCCGAACGCAAACCTCGTAAACCGGATACGAGTTCCTCTGTCTTGTCATGATGACCTCCTCTTCCTCGCGAGAACGTGCCGGCCCAAAAACGTTGCGCCGATTATGGAGAATATTCCCCGCGAGTCAAGGGTTTTCACGGCCTTTTTACACTGCCTTTATGGTCCCTATTGCGCTCGGCGGGGGGAGCGACCACAACATCTAGTGGTCGGCAGAAACCGGCAAACTAAATGCGCGGCAGGGTCACGCCTTTTTGGCCCTGGTACTTGCCGCCGCGATCACGATAGGAGGTCTCGCAGGGCTCGTCGGACTCGAGGAAGATCACCTGCGCCACGCCTTCGTTGGCGTAGACGCGCGCCGGCAAGGGGGTGGTGTTGGAGAACTCGAGCGTCACGTGGCCCTCCCACTCGGGCTCGAGCGGCGTGACGTTGACGATGATGCCGCAGCGCGCGTAGGTCGATTTGCCGAGGCAGATGGTGAGGACGTTGCGGGGAATGCGGAAGTACTCGATCGTCCGGGCGAGGGCAAAGGAGTTCGGCGGGATGATGCAGACGTCGCCCCGGTAGTCGACGAAGTTCTTCTCGTCGAAGTGCTTGGGGTCGACGATGGTCGAGTTGATGTTGGTGAAGATCTTGAACTCGGTCGAGCAGCGGATATCGTAGCCGTAGCTCGAGGTGCCGTACGACACGATGCGGCGTCCGCCGACCTCCTTGACCTGCCCGGGCTCGAACGGCTCGATCATGCGCCCCTCGGCCGCCATACGCCGGATCCAGCGGTCGGACTTGATGCTCACGTGTTCTGCACCACGATATTGGGAAACTTCGAGGTCATGTCGCGCTGCGATTCGGCGATCTTCACTGCGCAGCGCCGGGCGATACGGCGGTAGATCTCGGCCACCGGGCCATCCGGATCGGACACCACCGTGGGCTTGCCGGAGTCGGCCTGGCTGCGAATCGCTTCGTCGAGCGGCAGCTGGCCGAGGAGCTCGCTGCCGTACTCGCGCGACATCTTTTCCGCGCCACCACGACCGAAGATGTGGCTCTCGTGGCCGCACTTGGGGCAGATGTGGAACGACATGTTCTCCACCACCCCGAGGATCGGGATACCGACCTTTTCGAACATCTTGAGGCCCTTGCGCGCGTCGATGAGCGCGATGTCCTGCGGGGTGGTGACGATCACCACCCCGGTGACCGGGACCTTCTGCGCGAGCGTAAGCTGGATGTCGCCGGTGCCGGGCGGCAGGTCGACCACCAGGTAGTCGAGCTCGCGCCAGCGGGTGTCCTTCAGGAGCTGCTCGAGCGCCTGGGTAACCATCGGGCCGCGCCACACCATCGGCGTGTCGGTGTCGATGAGAAAACCGATCGAGATCGCCTGCAGTCCATGGCCTTCCATCGGCTCGAGGCTCTTGCCGTCCTTCGATTCGGGCCGGCCGGCGATGCCGAGCATCATCGGCTGCGAAGGCCCGTAGATGTCGGCATCGAGCACGCCCACCGACGCGCCTTCGGCAGACAGCGCGAGCGCGAGATTGACCGCGGTGGTCGACTTGCCGACCCCGCCCTTGCCGGAGGCGACGGCGATGATGTTCTTGATGCCGGGAATCAGCTTGACCCCGCGCTGCACGGCGTGCGGCACTACTTTGGAGCTGACCTTGACCGCGACCGATGCCGCGCCGGCCTGCTTAAGCGCCTGCGTCACCTGCCGGCGGATCGGCTCGTGCTGGCTTTTGCCGGGATAGCCGAGCTCGATGTCGAGCGAGACGTCGTCGCCGGAGAGCTTGAGATTGCGCGCCGAGCGCGTGGCGACGAAGTCTTTCCCCGTATTGGGGTCGACAAGGCTCCGCAGAACCGACTGGACTTGCGCTTCGCTGAGTGGCATGGCACGAGAGGAAAAGCGCTTAAGTGTACCTAATCGCCGCTAGAATTTGCGCTTTTCCCTTCGAATGCCCGCGCGCACGCTCTTCGTCACCACGGCACTGCCTTACGCTAACGCGCCGTTTCATATCGGCCACATCATGGAGTACATCCAGGCCGATATCTGGGTGCGCTTCCAGCGCATGCTCGGCCACGAGGTGCATTTCGTCGGCGCCGACGACGCGCACGGCGCGCCGATCATGCTGGCGGCCGAGAAGGCCGGCAAGACCCCCGAGGCCTTCGTCGCCGAGATCGCGCGCGACCGAAAGCGCTATCTCGAAGGTTTCCACATCGCGTACGACAACTGGCATTCGACCCACTCGCCGGAGAACACGGCGCTGTCGCACGACATCTTCCGCCGGCTGAAGGCGGCTGGCCTGGTCTACGCAAAGCCGGTCGAGCAGTTCTACGACCCGGTGAAAGGCATGTTCCTCGCCGACCGCTACATCAAGGGCGAATGCCCCAACTGCGGCGCCAAGGACCAGTACGGCGATGCCTGCGAGAACTGCAGCACGGTGTATTCCGCGACCGAGCTGCGTAACCCGTACTCCACGCTGTCGGGCGCAAAGCCGGTGCTCAAGTCCTCCGAGCACTATTTCTTCCGCTTGTCGGACCCGCGCTGCCGCGAGTTCCTGCGCGGCTGGATCCAGACGCCGGGCCGCCTGCAGCCCCAGGTGGTGAACAAGGCGAAGGAATGGCTCGAGGGCGAGGGGCAGAAAGCGCTCGCCGATTGGGACATCTCGCGCGACCCGCCCTACTTCGGCATCCGCGTGCCCGATATCGCCGAGGAGAAGTACCTGTACGTATGGCTCGACGCGCCGATCGGCTACTTCGCCAGCCTGAAGAATTACTGCGAGCGCCAGGGACTCGACTTCGAGCGCTTCGTGAAGCCCGGCGGCGGCACCGAAATGGTCCACTTCATCGGCAAGGACATCATCTACTTCCACACGCTGTTCTGGCCGGCGATGCTGGAATTCTCCGGCTACAAGGCCCCCGACCATGTCTACGTGCACGGCTTCATCACGGTCTCGGGCGACAAGATGTCCAAGTCGCGCGGCACCGGCATCAGCCCGCTGCGCTACCTCGAGCTCGGCATGAACCCGGAATGGCTGCGCTACTACATCGCCGCGCGCCTAAACTCGAACGTAGAGGATTTCGACTTCAATCCCGAGGACTTCGCGGCTCGGGTGAACAGCGACCTCGTGGGCAAATACATCAACATCGCGAGCCGCTGCGCTGTGTTTCTTACGCGCAAGTTCGACGGTCAGCTGGAGTTGCCCCCTGCAAGCTTCGATTACGGCGCGAGATTGTTCGGCCTTAGAAACGATTCGCTGTTGGCCGAATTTCAAGACAAAAGCTCGGAAATTGCGAATTACTTTGAGTCACGGGAGTTTGGCAAAGCGCTGCGGGAAATAATGACACTGGCCGATTACGCCAACCAGTTCGTTGACAACCTAAAGCCTTGGGAACTCTCAAAGGACCCCAAGGAAAGCAAAAAGCTGCAGCATGTCTGCTCGGTGGCAATCAATCTTTTTCGGCTTCTTACGATATATCTCAAACCAGTTCTTCCTGGGCTTGCGGCCAATGCAGAAACATTTCTCGGTATCCCAGCCTTGCGCTGGGATGATGCAAAGACCTTGTTGGATTCTCATCACAAGATCCAACCCTACAAGCATCTAATGCAACGCGTGGAAGAAAGGCAGCTCGATCAGCTGTTCGACGTTGCCTCGGTGCCGCAGCCGACGGCGCCGCAACGCCATGCCGAGAAGCAACAACACGCCGCCAAGGAGCATGCCGTGAACCCGCCGATCAGCATCGAAGAGTTCAGCAAGCTCGACCTGCGCGTCGCGCGCATCGCGCGCGCCGAGCGCGTCGAGGGCGCCGACAAGCTGCTGAAGCTCTCCCTCGACATGGGGGGCGGCACGACGCGCACGGTGTTCGCGGGCATCAAATCGGCGTACGAGCCGGAAAAGCTCGAAGGCCGCCTTACCGTCGTGGTCGCCAATCTCGCACCGCGCCAGATGAAATTCGGTGTCTCCGAGGGGATGGTGCTTGCCGCCTCCGGGGACGGTTCGGGCATATTCCTCGTTTCGCCGGATGTTGGGGCGGAACCTGGCATGCGCGTGAAATAAAATACGCGCATGGAGAGCTCCGGCCGCACTCTCGTCTGCAGCGTGCTCTTCCTCGACATCGTCGAGTATTCCAAGAAGCCGGTATCGGAACAGCTGCAGCTCAAGCAGGAGTTCAACCGCGCGCTGACCAAGGCCCTCGAGCAGGTGCCGGCGCGCGACCGCATCATTCTCGACACGGGCGACGGCGCCGCGGTCACCTTCATGGGCGATCCCGAGGATGCGCTGTTCGCCGCCATGGCGGTGCGCGACGACGCTAGCGGGCTCGCGGTGCGCCTGGGGGTGAATCTCGGCCCGGTGCGGCTGGTGAAGGACCTGAACAGCCAGATGAACATCATCGGCGACGGCATCAACGTGGCGCAGCGCGTGATGAGCTTCGCCGCGCCCGGACAGCTGCTGGTCTCCCGCTCGTTCTACGAGGTGGTCTCGTGCCTGTCGCGCGACTACGCGAATCTGTTCCATCACGAGGGCGCGCGCACCGACAAGCACGTGCGCGAGCACGACGTCTATTCCGTGGTGGGCGGCACGCCGGCGGGCCGACGCTTCGCGGACACCGTGGCGCAGACCTTGGACGGCGAAGTGCCGGCAAGCTGGCTGGCGCGCAACGGCCCGCTGGGCGTGCGCCGCTCGGCGCTGCTGGCCGCGGGGGTGGTTTTCCTGGTCATCGTGGCGGGCGGCGTGGGCGCGCGCGCCCTGCTCGAACCTCCGGCGCCTGAGGCAAGGGGCGCGACGCTCAAACCTTCGACCGGGCTGGAGCTGCCGCCCGCAGGCATGCTCCAGGATCAGAAAGGGCAGGAAAACGCGCCGGGCAGGAAGCTCGCGGCCCGGGTCGATAAGAAATTCGAGCGCATCGAGAAGGAAACCCCGATTCCCGCCGGCATGGGACGGCTGGAACTCGCCGTGGCACCCTGGGGCGAGGTACTGCTCGACGGCAAGCGCCGCGGCGTGAGCCCGACGCTGCGCTTCTTGGACGTGGCGCCCGGTGCGCATACCATCGAAATCCGCAATTCGACCTTTCCGGCACACGTGGAACGCATACAGGTGAAGGCGGGCGAAGCCGTCCGCGTCCGGCACCGCTTCCGATGAGCGGGCGCGCGCTCATGGTCGCCAGCCTCCTGATCGCGCTTTGCGGCTGTGCCTCGCAGCCGCTGCGCGAGCTGTTCCAGCCGAGCAAAGGCGCCGCGGCGCTCAGCACCGGGCTGCGCCAGTACGAGGACGGCCAATATGCGGAGGCAGCGCGCAACCTCCAGGGTGCGATCGATCTCGGCCTGTCCGACCGCGAGCGCGCGAACGCGCACAAGCACCTCGCCTTTGTGCACTGCTCGTCGGCCCGCGAGCGCGCCTGCCGCGAGGAATTTCGCAAGGCGCTCAGCGTCGATCCCGGACTCGAGCTCGCCGCGGCCGAGGCGGGCCACCCGGTGTGGGGCCCGATCTTCAGCTCGCTCAAGGCTGCGCCTGCGCCGTTCAAGGTCGCTTTGCAGCAATACGAGGCGGGCGATTACGCCGAATCGGCGAAGAGCTTCCAGGGCGCGATCAAGGAAGGCCTCGGCGACAGGGAGCGCGCCAACGCCCACAAGCACATCGCTTTCATCCATTGCGCCGCCGGCCGCGAGCGGCCCTGCCGCGACGAATTCCGCAAGGCGCTGGGCGCCGATCCGGCGCTCGAGCTCGAGCCGGCCGAGGCCGGGCATCCGGTCTGGGGGCCGATCTTTCGCTCGGTGAAGGCCGGCCGCTGATGAGCGCGGGCGCCGGCGCCGAGCCCGCGCAGCTCGGCCGCTACGTCATTCAGTCGGAGCTCGGGCGCGGCGCCATGGGCGTGGTGTACAAGGCGCTCGATTCGGTGCTCGAGCGCCCGGTCGCGGTGAAGACGGTGAACATCACCCTCGAGCGCGAGTACGCCGACAAGTACGAGAAGCGCTTCTACCAGGAGGCGCGCGCCGCCGGCAGCCTGAACCATCCGAACATCGTCACGATCCACGACGTCGGCAAGGCCGGCGACGTCGTGTTCATGGCGATGGAATACATCGAGGGCGTGGAGCTGCGCACGCTCATCGGCGAAGGACGGCCGCTGCGCGTGCCGCAGGCGCTCTCGATCGCGGCGCAGGTCGCCGAAGGGCTGGCCTACGCGCACCAGCACGGCGTGGTGCATCGCGACGTCAAGCCCGCGAACATCATGGTGCTCGCCAATGGCCCGGTAAAGATCACCGACTTCGGCATCGCGCGCATGCGCGGCGCGCGCGACCTGACCCAGACCGGCATGCTGCTCGGCTCGCCGAAGTACATGTCGCCCGAGCAGGTGATCGGCAAGCGCGCCGATCATCGCTCCGACATCTTCTCGCTCGGCGTGATCCTGTACGAGCTGATCTGCGGCGCCGCGCCCTTCAACGGCGAGAACGTCACCGCGCTCATGTACCAGATCGTCAATTTCGTGCCGCCGGCGCCAAGCAGCGTGAACCAAGCCGTGCCCGAGCTGCTGGACTATATCGTCGCCAAGATGATTGCCAAGCCGATCGAGGAACGCTACGCCGACGCCGCCGAGGTGGCGCGCGACCTGCGCGAATGCGAGCGGCAGCTCGCGATTGCCGGCGCGCCGATCAATCCCGCGACGGCCACCCATACCCAGCCACTAACGCCCGCCGCGATGCCCCCGCAGCCCACGCTGGTCGACGCCGCGGCGAAGACCAGCGTGCTGGTTCAGCCGGTGAGCCGCACACGTGAAGCCGACCGCGTGATCGAGGCGCCAGCGCCGGCGCCGGCGCACGGCGTCGCCGCATCGTTCGATTCGATGGAAGCCACGCAGCGGCTCGCCTCGCTCACCGGCGCGGCGCCGCCGCAAACGGCGACGCAGGCGATCAAGTCGATGCCCCGCGGGCCCGCGGGGCGCTGGCGGCGGCGCGATTGGCTGATCGTCGCCGGCGCCGGAGTCTGCGGTTTGCTCGCCGCGCGCTCGATACTGCGGCGCCGCTAGCGATTCAGCTCGGGATGCCGACGGCGGTCACCGACCGCGCAGCTGAACTTGGCGCGGCCTCTAGCGCCCGCCACAAGTGGTCGGCATGGCGCTGACCGGATAGCCCTTGCAGTTCCAGTTCACCTTGCCCGCCTGAACGCTCGGCGTGAGGGCGACCTCGAGCGCGTTCTTCTCGTTCCAGCCGCGGATCGCGCCATCCTCGCCGACGATCCATTTCATCTCGCCGTGCTTCGGATCATTCTTCGCCACGAGCTTCACGCCCTTGCCGGTGCCCGAAAGGTTGCCGCTTTTCTCGGCCGCAGCGCTCACCTGCTGTTGCGCCGGCTGCGCGCCGGAGACCAGCGCCTGCGCAGCTTCTTTGGATTCGGTCCCCGCCATCTGCGGCAGCACCACCGCGACCACCAGGAAACCGATCAAGGCGAGTGCCGCGACGACCAGCAAGCCAATGCGCATTAGATTTCCCCCCGCATTTACATTCCCCTTTCCGACTGCGTCCTCTCGCGCGGCGCAGCTTAACATGGGGCTCAGGGCGCTTGCATGAGGAGCCGGCAAATTCGTGTCAACGGGCAGGTGCAGGGCGTCGGCTATCGCTACGCGCTGCGCGACGAAGCGCAGCGCCTGGGCATCACCGGCTGGGTGCGAAATCGCAGCGACGGCAGCGTCGAGGCGCTGCTGCAAGGCGACGCCGCCGCGCTCGAGCGGCTGATCGCGTGGGCGCGGCGCGGACCGGCGCTGGCGCGCGTCGCAGAGCTGCATGAAGCGGCGCCGGAGCGCGATTTCGATCGCGGCTACACGCTCTTCGAGATCTGGCCGAGCGCCTAGCCGAGCGTCGAGTAAAATTTTCAGTCCAACATGTCGAACGGTCTTTCCTACCGCGACGCCGGAGTAGATATCGAGGCCGGCGACGCGCTGGTCGAGGCGATCAAGCCATTCGCGCGCAAGACCATGCGCCCGGAGGTCATGGCAGGCATCGGCGGCTTCGGCGCGCTATGCGGGATCCCGGAAAAATACCGCGTGCCGGTGCTGGTCTCGGGCACCGACGGCGTCGGCACCAAGCTGAAACTCGCCTTCTCGCTGCACCGTCACGACACGGTGGGCATCGACCTCGTCGCGATGAGCGTGAACGACGTGCTGTGCCAGGGCGCCGAGCCGCTCTTCTTCCTCGACTACTTCGCCTGCGGCAAGCTCGACAACAAAGTCGCGGCCAACGTGGTGAAGGGCATCGCCGAGGGCTGCGAGCTCGCCGGCTGCACGCTGATCGGGGGCGAGACCGCCGAGATGCCCGGCATGTATCCCGAGGGGGAATACGACCTTGCTGGCTTCTGCGTTGGCGTGGTCGAGAAGGAGCGCATCATCGACGGCCGCTCGATCGCGCCCGGCGACGTGGTTCTCGGCCTCGCCTCGAGCGGGCCGCATTCCAACGGCTACTCGCTCATCCGCCGCATCATCGGCGAGGAGCACCTCGCCTCCGAGCTCACAGACTCGTTGATGGAGCCGACGCGCATCTACGTGAAGCCAGTGCTGAAGCTGGCCGCCGCCGTGCCGGTAAAGGGGCTCGCGCACATTACGGGCGGCGGCCTGGTCGGCAACGTGCCGCGGATCCTGCCGCAGGGGACGAAGGCCGTCCTCGACAAGAAGAAATGGCCGCGCCACGAGATTTTCCGCTGGCTGCAGAACACCGGAAATGTCGCCGAGGACGAGATGTTCCGCGTCTTCAACTGCGGTATCGGCATGGTGATCGTAGTCGCGCCGGACAAGGCGCAGATGGCCAGGATGCTGCTCAAGCGCGAAGGCGAGCTCGCCTACGAGATCGGCACCATCGAAGCGGGCAGCGGCGAGCCAGAAGCGCAGATCGTCTAGGCCGCCGTCTTGATCGACCCGCGCCGCGCGAGGTAGATCCCGGCCAGCACTACCGCACCCCCCAGCATCTGCAGCGGCGCGAGCGGTTCGGCAAGCACGATCCAGGCAAATACCGCGGCCATCACCGGCTGAAACAGCAGGCTCACCGAGGAGAACGCGGCGCGCAGGTGCGCGAGCGAATACGCGATCAGTCCCTGGCCCGCGCAATGTGAAATCCACGCCAGGCCGACAATCTTGAGCCATCCCGCGGCGCTTTGCGGCAGCAGCGCCTCGCCGGAGGCGAGCGCCACCGGCAGCAGAAGAACCGCGGTCAGTGTCGTCGTCACCGCCATGAGATACAGCGTGCCGGCGCCGCGGTCGCGCAGGCCCTTCACCGCCAGGATGTAGCCCGCATAGAACACCGCCGTGACCACGCCGAGCGCATCGCCGAGGAGCGCGGTGCTGGAGAACGCAAGGCTCGTGTGCACCAGCAGCACCACACCACCCAGCGCGGCCGCGAGACCGACGGCAAACAGCGCGCTCGGCCGCTCGCGCCAGAAAATCCAGGCGACCAGCGTGACGAAGAGCGATGCCAGGTTGGCGAGCAAGGTCGAATTCGCCACCGAGGTGAACTGGATCGACCAATGCCAGAACGCGAGGTCCCCGGCGAAAGCGAACCCGGCGGCCAACAACAGACGCCAATCCGGGCGCGAGCGCGCAGTACGGGACGCCAAGGCGAGCAGCGGCCAGAGCAGCGGTGCCGCGAGCGCGACGCGCCAGAACGCGCTTGCCGTCGGGCCGACATCACTGAGGCGCACGAAGATCGGCGAGAGCGCGATGCAGGTCGCGCCGAGGAGCAGTGCAGGAAGCGCGGGCCGCATGCCCGCGCGATGTTACTTCAGGTCGTTCCAGCGCTTCATCGCCGCCTCGTAGCGCTTGCGGGCGATTTCGACGTCCTGCTCGAGGATCGCCTGGCGGGCGAAGTAGTTTTCGTTCGGGCGGCTGCCGCCGGCGGCGCTGCCGGTGCGCTCGCCGGGCAGCGATTCCACCGCCTGGTCGCGTCGTGCGATGGCCTGCTGGAGCGCCGTAGTGGCGCTGCGCGCTTCCTCGTAGGCCTGGTCGAGCTCCGCGGTGCGGTTCTGCGCGAAAACTGTCGTGGCGGCGGCGAGCAATGCGACGAGGAAGAGCCGTTTCATGAAGACCTTTCCGGTAGAATTTTTTGACATGGCACGGCCGCGTTTCGTTCACTTGAGGATGCACAGCGAATACTCGGTGAACGACGGCATAGTCCGAATCGACGACGCGGTCGAGCGTGCTGCCGCCGATCACATGCCGGCGCTGGCGCTCACCGACGCGGCCAACCTTTTCGGCATGGTGAAGTTCTACGGCGCGGCGCGCGCCGCGGGCGTCAAGCCGATCGTCGGCGCCGACTGCTGGATCGAGAATCCGGCGGAACGCGACAAGCCGTTTCGCCTGCTGCTCCTCTGCAGTTCGCGCCCCGGCTATCTGCGCCTTTGCGAGCTGCTGTCGCGCGCCTGGCTGGCCAATCAGTTTCGCGGTCGCGCCCTGATCGCGCGGCGCTGGCTGGAGGAAGGCTGCGAAGGCCTGATCGCGCTGTCGGGCTTTCTCGCCGGCGAGCTCGCCCCACCCCTCCTCTCGGACCACGCCGAGAGCGCCGAACGGATTGCACGCGGCTACAGCGAGCTTTTCCCCGGGCGCTACTACATCGAGCTGCAGCGTGCCGGCCAGCCGAACGGCGAAGCCCTGCTGTCACGCTCGGTCGCCCTTGCCGGGCGCCTGCGCCTGCCGGTGGTCGCCACACACCCGGTGCAGTTTCTCGATGCCGAAGACTTCAAGGCGCACGAGGCGCGCGTGTGCATCGCCCAAGGATACCTCCTCGGCGATCAGCGCCGGCCGAAGGCCTTTACGCCCGAGCAATACTTCAAGTCGCCGGAGGAGATGGCGCGCCTGTTCGCCGACGCGCCTCAGGCGCTCGACAACACGATCGAGATCGCGCGGCGCTGCAATCTCGAGATCGAGCTCGGCAAGACGCGCCTGCCGGCTTTCCCGACGCCGCCGGGTGTGACGATCGA
>DASWER010000291.1:0-1932 GCA_036394655.1 Burkholderiales bacterium | reverse complement strand
GGAGGGTCCCCCGGCTTCGGCCACCGTCGGAATGTCCGGTTGCGCGGGCAGGCGCTGTTGCGCCGCGATCGCGATGAGCTTTACTTTTCCGGCCCGAACCATCGGGCCCGTCGTTCCCAGCGTCCCGAGCGCCCAGCTCACCTCGCCCGTGCCCACGGAGCTCCAGAGCTGCGACGTTTCCTTGAATGGCACGTGGACCATCTGTGTTCCCGTCATCGACTCGAAAAGCGCGGCTCCGAGGTGCGGCGTACTGCCGACGAACGGCGTGCCGTAGGTCAGCGTCTTGGGCTTCGCCTTCGCCGCCGCGATCAGGTCCGGCACGCTCTGGAACGGGCCTGCAGCCGAGGCGGCGACGAAGAAGGGCGTGCGGTACATGAGAGCGGCGGGAGCGAGGTCCCGCTCGACGTCATACGGCAGCTTCTTGAAAAGGGTCGGGTTGACCGCTACATGGCCGTTCTCGAGGACGACGAGATCATGGCCGTCCTTGGCTCCGGTCTTCATCGCTTCGATGGCAATGACGCCATTGCCGCCCGGCCGCGGCTCGACGATGACCGGCTGGCTCCAGTAGCGCGATAGCTTCTCCATCACAAGTCGCGCCGCGACATCGGGGCCGCTGCCGGCCGGGAAGGGCGAGAGCAGTCGCACCGCTCTCGATGGGAATTCCTGGGCAGCGGCGCTCCATCCGATAAGGGCCAAGCCAAGGAGGACAACGCGTATTTGGTTGATCATGGTTTATCCGTTCTGCGCGAGTTCTGTTGGCGTGCCGATCAGGCACTCGGCTTTGCCCGTTTGTGCTTAGCGACGAGTCATGCTGAAGCTCCGGCGACGCGTGCCCGCAGCGAAGCCAGGAGCGACAAGCCAATCGCGGCGATTAGGAGCGGCACGCTAAGAAGCGCAAGCGAGGCGTAGGCCACGGCTCCCGAGAGGTTCGCAATGATGACGCCGGCGATGGCGGTGCCGATCGCCTGCCCGAGATAGGTCGCGGAGGAATTGAGCGCGATCGACGCGGGGGCGTACGCCGGCGCGAGCGCCGCGAGGCGCGCCTGCTGCGCGCTCAGCGCCGCGATGTGGCCAAGGCCCCAGATCGCGACCGCCGCCGCGAGCAGCGCCGGGTGTCCCGCCGACCAGGGCCACAGCAGATGTCCGGCGAGCACCGCAGCGAGGCCCCAAACGACCACGCGGCCCGCCCCGGCTCGGTCCATGAACCGCGCAGCGAGCGTGTTGCCGACGATGGCCGTCACGCCGAGCGTGGCGTAGAGCAGGCTCACTTCGCGTGGCGAAGCGTCGATGAAAGCGTGCGCGGCGGGCACAAAGTAGGCGAACAGCGCGAAGCTTGCAGCGGCCATGAGGGCGGTGACCGCGACGACCGAGAGCAGGCTCGCGTTCCCCAGGATCGCGCGCCACATCGCGCCGTCGATCGGTCGCACCTTGAGCCCGCCGGGCAGCGCACTCCATACTGCCGCGGCGCCGATCGCGGCGAGCGCTGCAACAAGTCCGAAGCCGGCGCGCCACCCGAAGGTGGCGCCGATGTAGGAACCGAGCGGAAGCCCGAGCACCCCGGACACCGACCAGCCGAGGAAGACGAAGGCGATCGCCCGGCCGCGCTCCTGCGGGGGCACGAGGAGCGCGGCGGTCGCGGCGGCCTGCGCCGTGAAGAGCGCGGCGCCGATCGCAGTCACGATCCGTACGCCGAGCATCGGCACGAAGGAGGAGACGAGCGCTGCCCCGAGGTGGCCGAAAAGTAATATGAGCTGCATCGCCACGAGCAGCGCGCGCCGGTCGTAGCGGCTCGTGGCGCCGGCAAGAAGCGGCGCCGCGACGCATATTGTCACGGCGAACGCGGTGATGAGGTGCCCGGCCACCGGCAGCGACACGCCGAGACTCTCGGCCAGGTACGGCAGCAGCCCGGGCACGATCAGCGTGCCCGTCCCG
>DASWER010000290.1:0-4217 GCA_036394655.1 Burkholderiales bacterium | reverse complement strand
GTGTCGGCAACCGCGAGATCCTGTTCGACGAGCAGGGCCGCGAAGCCGGCGCCGGCACGCTGGTCGGCGAATTTCGCCGGCCGAACTGGCTGAAACCAGTCTAGGAGACTTTCTTCTCGTTGTCGCGCGGCGCGCGGCCGTTGATGCGCTGGTAGTCGCGCAACAGCTCCGCTTCGCGCATTGCCGGGTCGTGACAGACCTCCCAGCTGTAATGCGTGGCGCGGGTGCGCTCGAGGTGCGTGAGCAGGCTCGAGCGGATCGTCGCGCCGTCGTCGCGCCCTGCAGCACGTCCGTAGTAAACCAGCTCCTCACCGTCCCAAAGCGCATAGACGCCCGGCTCTTCCGGTGCGCCCAGCAGCACGATGCGCGTGAACTTGTAGCGCTGGCTCGGCTCGGGCGCGCCGCGCAGCCAGCGCAGCGCCGCCGCCTCGTCGCCGAAGGCGCGCACGTTCATGTTCTGCTGGCGGGCGCACATCTCGAGGTATTCGTGCGCGGCGTTGAGCTCGGGCGTGTCGCCGACCAGCGCGACCTGGCACTTTGGCGTCACCAGGTCGTTCACATAGGTGGCGATGCCGTAGTCCTCGGGCTTGAACACCGGGCGCGAGGCGCGGAGCGACATCAGGATCTTCGGGCAGCGGTGCTCGCGGCAGGCGGCGTGCACCGCGATCAGGAACTCGCGCGTCTCGCCGCCGGTCTCGCGTCCGTGCAGGCTGGCGAGCAGGTGATCGCCGCGCGGCTCGATCTTGAAGCGCATCGCTTAACTGCGCTCGAGCAGCTTCCTCAGCCACTCCTGCGCGTCCGACGATCCGGGACGCAGGTTCATGCAGCGGTCGCGCAGGTTCTTCAGCACGTGCTCGATCATGCCGCCGCGGTGCTCCGGCGCAAGGCCGTCGAGCGCGCGGCCGAAGGCATGCGCGAAGTGCGTCTTGTCGATCACCTGGTGCTCGTGCAGCGTCTCGATCAGCACGATGTTCGCGGCGGCGAGCCCGGCGAGCGTCTCGACGATCGTCGCGTCGGTCTCATCCATGCAGCGAGTTCTGCGGCAGGGTGCGCCAGAGGGTCGAGAGCAGCACGTCGATGTTGACCGGCTTCGCCACGTAGTCGTTGGCGCCCGCCTCGAGGCACTTGTCGCGATCGCCCATCATCGCCTTCGCCGTCACCGCGATGATCGGCAGCGAGCGGTAGCCGTCGAGCTGGCGGATGATGCGCATGGTGTCGAGGCCGTCGAGCCCGGGCATCATCACGTCCATCAGCACCACCTCGATGCCGGCGGTGCGCTTGAGCAGCTCGATGCCCTCCTTGCCGCTCTCGGCGTGCATCACCTTCATGCCGTGCGCCTCGAGCGCCGAGGTCAGGGCGAAGACGTTGCGGATGTCGTCGTCGACCACCAGCACCTTCTTGCCGGCGAGCTCGGCCGCGGCCTGCGGCGCGTCGAGGTGCGCCTCGTCGTCGCTCATCGGCGCGGGCGCGAGCGTGATCCGCGTCTCGGCCTGCGGCCCGACTTGGGACAGGAGCTGCGGCGTCTCCACCGGCGGCGCGTCGAGCTCGAGCTCGGGCATGGCGTGCGGCAGGAGCTCGGCACTGGCCTCATAGTCGAGCGGCAGGTAGAGCGTGAAGGTGCTGCCCTGCGCCGGCGTGCTGGTCAGGCGGATCTCGCCGCCGAGCAGCCTGGCGAGCTCGCGGCTGATCGACAGGCCGAGGCCGGTGCCGCCGTACTCGCGGCTGGTGGTGCCATCGGCCTGCTGGAAGGCTTCGAAGATCAGGCGCTGCTTGTTCACCGGGATGCCGATGCCGGTGTCGGTGACGGCAAAGGCGACCACCTTGTCGGCCTGCTCGAGCACCGGATGGCCGGGCGTCCAGCCGCTCGTCACCTGGTCCACGCGCAGCGCTACGCTGCCGCGGCTGGTGAACTTGAACGCATTGGACAGCAGGTTGGTGATGATCTGCTGCAGCCGCTTGCTGTCGGTCTCCATCGAAGACGGCAGCTCTGGGTCGACCGTGACCCTGAACTCGAGCGCCTTGTCGGACGCGATCTGCCGGAAGGTGCGCTCGACGTAATCGCAGACATCGGTGAAGCGCTCGGCGGCGATGTTCAGCGTCACCGTGCCGGACTCGATCTTCGCCAGATCCAGGATGTCGTTGATCAGCGCGAGCAGCTCCGCGCCCGAGGAATGGATGGTGCGCGCGAACTCCACCTGCTTCGGCGTCAGGTTGCCGCCGATGTTGTCGGCCAGCAGGCGCGCCAGGATCAGCAGGCTGTTGAGCGGCGTGCGCAGCTCGTGCGACATGTTGGCCAGGAACTCGGATTTGTAGCGCGACGAGAGCGACAGCTGCTCGGCTTTCTCTTCCAGCGCCGCGCGGGCCTGCTCGATCTCGCGGTTCTTGAACTCGACCTGGTGCATCTGCTCCGAGAGCTGGCGCGCCTTCTCCTGCAGCTGCTCGTTGGCGGCGCGCAGCTCGTCCTGCTTGGACTTGAGCAGCGCCTCCGACTTCTGCAGGTTGAGGGCCTGCTGCTCCAGGCGATCGTTGGTCTTCTTCAGCTCTTCCTGCTGCGCCTGCAGCTCGGCGGTGAGCGACTGCGACTGGTGCAGCAGGTATTCGGTCTGCATGTTCGCCGCGATGGTGTGCAGCACCACGCCGATCGACTCGGTGAGCTGGTCGAGGAAGGTCTGGTGGATTTCGCTGAACTTCGAGAACGAGGCGAGCTCGATCACCGCCTTCACCTGCCCTTCGAACAGCACCGGCAGGATGACGATGTTCACCGGCGCGCCCGAGCCGAGCGAGGAGCTGATGCGGATGTAATCGGACGGCGCGTTGGCGAGCACGATGCGCTTTTTCTCGAACGCACACTGGCCCACGAGGCCTTCACCGAACGCAATCTTGCGCGGCAGGCTCTTCGAATGGCGCTGTGCATAGCCGGCGAGCAATTCGAGCGTCGAATCGCCGCTGCGATGATCGGCGACGTAGAACGCCGCCTGCTGCGCATTCACCAATGGGGTCAATTCACTCAATATCAATCGGGAAACGGTGACCAGATCCCGGTGGCCCTGCAGCATGCGGGTGAACCGCGCGAGGTGCGTCTTCAGCCAGTCCTGCTCGGTGTTCTTGCGCGTGGTGTCCTTCAGGTTGCGGATCATCTCGTTGAGGTTTTCCTTCAACGAGGCCACCTCGCCCTGCGCGTCGACCGTGATCGAGCGCGTCAGGTCGCCCTTGGTCACCGCCGTCGCCACTTCCGCGATGGCGCGCACCTGAGTGGTCAGGTTCGCCGCGAGGCGGTTGACGTTGTCGGTGAGGTCGCGCCAGGTGCCGGCCGCGCCCGGGACGCGCGCCTGTCCGCCCAGTTTCCCTTCGCTGCCGACTTCGCGCGCCACGTTGGTCACCTGGTCGGCGAAGATCGCCAGCGTGTCGATCATGCCGTTGATGGTCTCGGCAAGCGCCGCCACCTCGCCCTTCGCCTCCACCGTCAGCTTGCGCGTGAGATCGCCATGCGCCACCGCGTTCACCACGCTCGCCACGCTGCGCACCTGGCTCGTGAGGTTGGCGGCCATCGAGTTCACGTTGTCGGTGAGGTCGCTCCACACGCCGCCGACGCCTTTCACCTGCGCCTGGCCGCCGAGCTTGCCCTCGGTTCCGACCTCGCGCGCCACGCGCGTCACCTCGGCGGCGAAGGCGTTGAGCTGGTCCACCATGGTGTTGACCGTCAGCTTGAGCTCGAGAATCTCGCCTTTCACATCGACCGTGATCTTGCGCGACAGGTCGCCGCGCGCCACGGCGGTGGTCACCTCGGCGATGTTCCGCACCTGGCCGGTAAGGTTCGCCGCCATCGAGTTCACGTTGTCGGTGAGGTCCTTCCACACGCCGGCCACGCCGATCACCTGCGCCTGGCCGCCGAGCTTGCCCTCGGTGCCGACTTCCTTCGCCACCCGCGAGACCTCGCCGGCGAAGGCGTTGAGCTGGTCCACCATCGTGTTGATGGTGCTCTTCAGCTCGAGAATTTCGCCGCGCACATCCACCGTGATTTTCTTCGACAGGTCGCCTTTCGCGACCGCGGTGGTCACTTCGGCAATGTTTCTCACCTGGCCGGTGAGGTTGGCCGCCATCGAGTTCACGTTGTCGGTGAGGTCCTTCCAGACCCCGGCGACGCCTTTCACCTGCGCCTGCCCGCCGAGCTTGCCTTCGGTGCCCACCTCGCGCGCCACGCGCAACACCTCGCCGGC
>DASWER010000289.1:0-8076 GCA_036394655.1 Burkholderiales bacterium | reverse complement strand
CACCGGGAACATGGTGAATATCCCTTCGGGAATGCGGCTCGCGCCCATCAGCAGGTTCTCCTCGACGGACAGGCGCGGGAAGATCTCGCGCCCCTGCGGCACGTAGCCGATGCCGGCACGCGCGCGCTCATAGGGCTTGGCGTGCGTCAGCTCCTTCTGCTCGAAGGCGACGCTGCCACTTTTGGCCGGCAGCAGGCCCATCAGCGTCTTCAGGAGCGTGGTCTTGCCGACGCCGTTGCGTCCTAGGAGGGCCGTCACCTTGCCGGCAGGTACCTCAAAGCTGAGGTTGCGCAGGATGTGGCTGCCGCCGTAGTACTGATTGAGACCGCTAACGACCATAAATGGGGACATAAATGGGGACAGACCCTATTTTTCTCATTTGAGAATGCAGTGCGAATGCGAGAAATGGGGTCCGTCCCCATTTGTTTTCAGCGGCCAAGGTAGACCTCGATCACCCGCGGATCGTTTTGCACCTGCGTCATCGGCCCCTCGGCGAGCACCGAGCCCTCGTGCAGCACGGTCACCTTGCGCGCGATGGTGGCGATGAACGCCATGTCGTGTTCGACTACGACGAGCGAATGCGTGCCTGCCAGCGACACGAACAGCTCGGCGGTGCGCTCGGTCTCCTCGTCGCTCATGCCAGCGACCGGCTCGTCCAGCAGGAGCAGCTTCGGCTCCTGCATGAGCAGCATGCCGATCTCGAGCCACTGCTTCTGGCCATGTGACAGCAGTCCGGCGACGCGTCCCGGCTCGGCGTCGAGGCGCACCAGGCGCATCGTCGTCTCGATGCGGCCGCGCTCCTCCGAGGTTAATTTTGAAAACAAAGTCGTGCGCGCGCGTTTGTCGGCCTTCATTGCCAGCTCGAGGTTCTCGAACACCGTGAGCGGCTCGAAGATGGTCGGCTTCTGGAACTTGCGGCCGATGCCGGCGTGCGCGATCTTCGCTTCCGACAGGCGCGAGAGGTCGACCGACTGGTTGAAGAACACGCTGCCTTCGTCCGGCCGCGTCTTGCCGGTGATGACGTCCATCATCGTCGTCTTGCCGGCGCCGTTGGGGCCGATGACGCAGCGCAGCTCGCCGGCGTCGATCGCCAGCGACAGATTGTTGAGCGCCTTGAAGCCGTCGAAGCTCACGCTAATGCCGTTGAGGTAGAGGACGACCCCTTGAGCAACGCTCACTTCGGCGGGCTTGGCGGCCATCATTTGCGGCTCAGGAGGCCGAGCACGCCGCGCGGCAGGAACAGCGTGACCAGGATGAAGATGAGGCCGAGGAAGTACAGCCAGTATTCGGGAAAGGCCTGGGTGAAGTAGCTCTTCGCGCCGTTCACCAAGCCTGCGCCGAGCAACGGCCCGACCAGCGTGCCGCGCCCGCCGACCGCCACCCAGATGGCGATCTCGATCGAGTTGGCCGGCGACATCTCGCCCGGATTGATGATGCCGACCTGCGGCACATAGAGCGCGCCGGCGATGCCGCAGAGCACCGCCGAGGCGGTGAACACGGCGACCTTGTAGTGCACCGGGTCGTAGCCGCAGAACATGACGCGCGTCTCGGCGTCGCGGATCGCGGCGAGCACGCGGCCGAACTTGGAGGTGACGACCCAGCGGGCGAGGAGCAAGGTTGCCAATAGAGTGAAGGCGGTGATGGCAAAGAGTGCCATGCGCGTCTGCGGCGTGGTGATGGCGAAGCCGATGATGCGCTTGAAGTCGGTGAAACCGTTGTTGCCGCCGAAGCCGGTGTTGTTGCGAAAGAACAGCAGCATGGCGGCGAACGTCAGCGCCTGCGTGATGATCGAGAAGTAGACCCCTTTGACGCGCGAGCGGAAGGCGAAGAAGCCGAACACGAAGGCGAGCACGCCGGGCACCAGCACGATGAGTGCCGCCGCCCACCAGAAGTGATCGGTCATCCACCACTGCCAGGGAAACTCCTTCCAGTCGAGGAACACCATGAAGTCGGGCAGCTCCGACTGGTACTGGCCTTCGCGGCCGATCTGGCGCATGAGGTACATGCCCATCGCATAGCCGCCGAGCGCGAAGAACAGGCCGTGCCCGAGCGAAAGGATGCCGGCGTAGCCCCAGACGAGATCGAGCGCCACGGCGACGATCGCATAGCACATGATCTTGCCGGCGAGCGTCACCCAGAAGTTGGACAGGTGCAGTGCATGGCCGGCAGGCACGACCAGATTGAAAAACGGGAACACGACGAACGCGCTGAAGGCGCCGGCGCCGAGGATGATCCAGCCGCGCATTCCATAAAGCCGGCCCATCAGTCGGTGACCCGCCCGCGCAGCGCGAAGAGGCCCTGCGGCCGGCGCTGGATGAAGACGATAATGAACACCAGCACGGCGATCTTGGCGAGCACCGCACCCGACCAGGACTCGAGCAGCTTGTTGGCGAAGCCGAGCACCAGCGCCGCGTAGACCGTGCCGGCGAGCTGGCCGACGCCGCCGAACACCACCACCAGGAACGAATCGACGATGTAGCCCTGACCCAGATCGGGGCCGACGTTGCCGAGCTGCGAAAGCGCGCAGCCGGCGAGGCCGGCGATGCCCGAGCCTAAACCGAATGCCCACATATCGACGCGCGAGGTCGGCACGCCGACGCACGAAGCCATGGCGCGATTTTGCGTCACACCGCGGATGAATAGGCCCAGGCGCGTGCGCGAGAGAAGCAGCCACATGCCCACAAGCACCAGGGCGACGAACAGCACGATGTAGATCCGGCTCCAGGGCAGGACCACGTTGGAGAGCACCTGGATGCCACCCGACATGAACGACGGATTCTCGACCTGCACGTTCTGCGCGCCGAAGAGCGTACGCACCGTCTGGATCAGGATCAGGCTCAAGCCCCAGGTGGCGAGCAGCGTCTCGAGCGGCCGCCCATAGAGCCAGCGGATCACGGTGCGCTCGAGCGCGATGCCGACCAGACCGGAGACTATGAAGGCGGCGGGGACGGCGGCGGCGAGGTACCAGTCGAAAAGGGCCGAGCCGCGAAACGCATTCTGCACAACATACGTGGCGTAGGCGCCGATCATGATCAACTCGCCGTGCGCCATGTTGATCACGCCCATCAGGCCGTAGGTAATGGCGAGGCCGAGCGCGGCGAGCAGCAGGATCGAGCCGAGCGAGATGCCGGCGAAGGCGAGCCCCAGCCATTCACCCCAGGCGAGGCGCTTCTCGACCGCGTCGAGGCTCATGCGCGCCTCGCGGCGGATGTCGGGATCGGCGTCGGCCACGAGCTCGAGCAGCAGCGTCTTCGAGTTCGGATTGGAAGTGCGCCCGAGCGTGCGGATGGCGGCGAGGCGCACATCGCGCGACTCGGCCTTGAGCTGCATGCCTGCGGCGGTGATTTCCAGCAGCCCGCGGATCTCCGCATCCTTCTCCTTCGACAGCGCTTTCTCGATCAGCGGATAGAGCGCCGCGTCGGCGCCCTCGGCGAGCACCCTGGCAGAGGCCAGGCGCGCGGCTCTCTCGGGGGAGAACAGGTTGAGAACGGCCAGCGCATCGGCGACGGTGGCACGCAGGCGGTTGTTCGCCACCACGTCTTCGCGGTCCGCAGGCAGCGCGCTTTCGGCGCCGGTAAATGGATCCACCGCCTTGTCGCCGCGCACGATGAACACGCGCTTGCCCGAGGTTTGCATCTCGCCTTGGGCAAGCGCCCTCAGCACGACCAGCGCCTTGGGATCGCCCTCGGCCACGAGCGCGGCGATCGCCGCGAGGCGCTCGTCGCCTTCGCCGAATGCGAGGCTTTCCACCGCGGCGCGATCCAGCGCCAGCGCGGCAGGCGCGCAGAACAAAAAAAGGGCCGCCGAGACGATGGCTGCGGCGGCCCGGGTTCCACCAGAGAACACGTTAGGGCTTTTTGATGGCCATCAGCGCAGGCTCGTCCTTCTTCTTGTCGTTGCCGGGAATGAACGGACTCCACGGCTGGGCCTTGACCGGTCCCTTGGTCTTCCACACCACGTTGAACTGGCCGTCGGCCTTCACCTCGCCGATGAACACGGCCTTGTGCAGGTGATGGTTCTTCTCATCCATCTTGGACGTGATGCCCGAGGGCGCCGGGAAGGTCTGGCCGGCCATCGCCGCGCTCACCTTCTCGACGTCGAAGCTCTTCGCCTTCTCGACCGCCTGCTTCCACATGTGCACGCCGATGTAAGTCGCTTCCATCGGGTCGTTGGTGAGCGGCTTGTCCTTGTGGCCGGCGATGTTCTTCGCCTTGGCATACGCGGACCACTTCTTGATGAACTCGTCGTTGGCCGGCGCCTTGATCGACATGAAGTAGTTCCACGCCGCGAGGTGCCCGACGAGCGGCTTGGTGTCGACACCGCGCAGTTCTTCCTCGCCGACCGAGAACGCGACCACGGGAACATCGGTGGCCTTCAGGCCCTGGTTGCCGAGCTCCTTGTAGAACGGCACGTTCGAGTCGCCGTTGATCGTCGAGATCACCGCGGTCTTGCCGCCGGCCGAAAACTTCTTCACGTTGGCGACGATCGTCTGGTAGTCAGAGTGGCCAAACGGCGTGTAGACCTCGTCGATGTCCTTGTCGGGGATGCCCTTGGACTTGAGGAAGGCGCGCAGGATCTTGTTGGTGGTGCGCGGATAGACGTAGTCGGTGCCCAGCAGCACGAAGCGCTTGGCGCCACCGCCGTCCTTCGACATCAGGTACTCGACTGCCGGAATCGCCTGCTGGTTGGGCGCGGCACCGGTATAGAACACGTTTTTCGAGATCTCTTCGCCCTCGTACTGCACCGGGTAGAAGAGCAGGCCATTCAGTTCCTCGAACACCGGCAGCACGGACTTGCGCGATACCGAGGTCCAGCAGCCGAAGACCACGGCGGTCTTGTCCTGCGTGAGGAGCTGGCGCGCCTTCTCGGCGAACAGCGGCCAGTTCGACGCCGGATCGACCACCACCGCCTCGAGCTTCATGCCCATCACGCCGCCTCCGGCGTTGATCTCGTCGATCGCCATCAGCACGGTGTCCTTCAACACCGTCTCGCTGATCGCCATCGTGCCCGAGAGCGAATGCAGCACGCCTACTTTGACCGTCTTCGACTGCGCAAGCGCCTGCGAGCCGCTACCGATCATTGCGATCGATGCGGCGAGCGCGAGCGCCTTCACTAAGGAACGACGTTTCATGGACTCTCCCCGTATTGAAAAAGGCTACGAAACGTCGTTCGCAACGACCATGCCAGCCGCTCGCAATCCGCAAGCATCTGTTCCGTCGGGAGATTGTGAAAATTTCAACCGTAAGTGGGCGCACAGCCGCAGTGCGTCGCACTAATGCGTGGCCCGATCGTGGAGCGGCGCGTGAGAGGTGCAGTTTGCAGTGCGCGCGCTCAGCGGTTGTGCACCCAAATTCCGGGGGTTCATAGGAGGGTGCGGCGCAGCAAACGTGGCACGCGATCTGCTCTTAAGGGTTGGGGCTGCAAACAGTTGCGAAAAACCAACCAGGAAGGGAGTCCATCCATGCACTCGAAGGGAGCAGTCGCTGCGGGCATCCTGTTCGCCTCCAGCCTGTCGGCGCCGGCGTGGCCGGCGGAGTTCAAGATCACTGACGACGCCACGTTCAACGCCGGCATCGGCTTGCGCGCGAGCTACTCGCGCACCGACTTTGGCGCGCCGGACGGCGTTTCGAAGTCCAACAAGTTCTCGGTGGAGAGCGCGCGCCTGTTTCTCGGCGGCAGCTACGCCAAGATGTTCAAGGCCACGCTGAACACCGAGCGCGGCGGCGACGACAAGGTACGCCTGCTCGATGGCATCGCGCAGTTCGAGCCGATGCCGGAATTCAACGTCTGGATCGGCCGCATGCTGCCGCCCTCCGATCGGGCGAATCTGTACGGGCCCTATTACGCGGTGCCGTGGTCGTTCCCCGGCGTGGTGTCGAACTATCCGAGCGTCTTCGCCGGCCGCGACAACGGGCTCACCATCTGGGGCAAGCCGCTCGCCGGCAAGCTGACCTACGCCGTGGGGGCGTTCGATGGCCACAACAAAGTGGCCGGCCTCTCCGGCCAGACCGACAAGATGCTGTTTTCCGGGCGGCTCGCGTACGCCTTCTGGGATCCGGAGCCCGCGCCGGCCTATTACACCGGCGGCTGGTACGGCGGCTCGAAGAACATCCTCACCGTCGGCCTCGCCGGCCAGTCGCAGAAGGACGGCGTCGGCACGGCGGCGGCGCCCGGCAAGCTCAGCATGTGGAGCCTCGACGTCCTCGCGGAGAAGAAGCTCGCGGCAGGTGTGCCGACCTTCGAGGCGGCGTTCTACAAGTACAGCCTCGGCGCGCCCGACTGCGGCTCAGGCGAGCCCGGCGCGCCGGCCTGCCTTGCCGGCGAGAACGTCGGCGGCCAGGTCGACGGCAAGGCGACGCTGCTCGGCGGCGCCTGGCTCATCCCGCAGACCGTGGGCTGGGGACAGCTGCAGCCGTTCGTTCGCTTCCAGCGCTTCAAGCGCACGCTGTCGAGCACCACGGCGAAGGAATTCGACATCGGCGTGAACTACCTGATCCGCGGGCCGAACACACGCCTCACCGCCCAGTACGGCAAGCTGCGCGACGACCGCGTGCCCGCGCCGCGCGACGCCATCGCGCAGCTCGTGTTCGGCGCCCAGCTGATGTTCTAGCGTTCAGTGGTACTCGCGCACCTCGTCCTTCTTCTGGGTCGAGAAGTCGGGCGCGGTGCGCCAGCCGTAATCCTTTGCCGCCGCCGGCGGATTGGCGCGCGCTTCGGAGACCAGCGAAGAGTCGCTCTCCTCGGAGGACGAGCAGGCAGCGATGAATCCGACGAAGGTGATTGCAAGGGCTACGGCCATCAGTCTCGACATGGTTCTCTCCTGTCCGAGGCGCCAATCTAGAACTGGGGAAGGACAAGGAGATAGGGCGTGGCGCACACGCAGCGCGCTCAATATTCACCGCGCCCGCGAAATTTTCCACGGGCACTACAGAAAATCAGCGAATCAGCGACAGCCTTTCAAATCAGGAGCGCGCGGCGCAGGCGCGCCACGCCGTCGGCGAGCTTGTCGTGCTCGGCGGCGAAGCACCAGCGTAGAAAACCTTCGCCCTCCGGACCGAAGGCCGAGCCCGGAGCGAGGCCGAGTCCGTGCTCGCGCACCAGGCGCTTGCAGAAGGCGAGGCTGTCGGTCATGCCTTCGATGCGCAGGAACACGTACATCGTGCCGTCGGGCAGCGCCACCTGCACCTTCGGCAGCTTGCGCAGCTCGCCGACCAGCAGATCGCGCGCGCTCCTGAAGCGTTGCAGACTTCTTGCAATGACCGCTTCGCCGCCGGTCACCGCCGCAATGCCGGCGCGCTGCACGAAGATCGGCGTGCACGAGGTGTTGTACTCGATCAGCTTGCCCAGATCGGCGCAGACGCTCGGCGGCACCACCAGCCAGCCCAGGCGCCAGCCGGTCATCAGCCACGACTTCGAGAAGGTGTTGGTGCTGATGATGCGGTCGTCGTCCTGCATCACGTCCAAAAAGGATGGAGCGACGCCGCCAGCTCCGAAACAGAGCCGCTCGTAAGCGTCGTCGGCAAATATCCAGATGCCGTGCCGGCGGCAGTGCGCGAGGATCGCCTCCTGCTCCGCGCGCGAGATGGTCCAGCCGGTGGGATTGTTCGGCGAGTTGAGATACAGCACTCGCGTACCGGGCCCCAATGCCGCCAACAATTTCCCCATATCGAGCGTCCAGCCCTCGGCGGAGAAATCGAGCGCCACGGTCGTGACTCGCGCGCCGAGGATCTTCGGAATCTCCTGCAGGTTCGGCCAGAGCGGCACGACTTCGACGACGTGGTCGCCGGGATCCACCAGCAGCTGCGAAGCGAGCATCAGCGCATTGACGCCGGAGCTGGTCACCGCGATCTGGCCCGGATCGGTCCTGCGGTGAAGGCGCGTCACGTAGCCGGCGAGCGCTTCGCGCAGCTGCGGGATGCCGAGATTGTGCGTATAGGAAAGCTCACCCGCGGCGATCGAGTCGGTCGCGGCCTTGCGGATGAACTGCGGCGTCGGCTCGTCGGGCTCGCCGACCCAGAAGGCGAGGATGTCCTTGCGGCCGATGCCCTCGTTATAGAGCTCGCGGATCTTCGAGGC
>DASWER010000288.1:0-9628 GCA_036394655.1 Burkholderiales bacterium | reverse complement strand
GCTTCGCCTGCAGGTTCTCGAAGATCGCCTCGATGATGACGTCGGCCTGGCGCGCGCCTTGTCCGGAAACATCCGGGATCAGCCGGTCCATCGCGTCGCGCACGCGGCGCTCGTCGCGCAGCCGCCGCTTGAAGAGCTGCGCAGCACGTTTCACGGCGGGCGCAAGCCGGTCGGGCGCGGTGTCCTGCAGCGTGACGGTCAGGCCGCGTATCGCGCAGATCGCGGCGATGTCGCCGCCCATCACGCCGGCGCCGACGATGTGGACATGCCTTGCGGTGAAATCAATGCCTTTGCCCAGGCCCTTCATGCGCTCCTGCAGGAAGAAGATCCGGATCAGGTTGGCGGTCGTCGGATGGGCGAACAGCGTCTCGACCGACGCGGTCGGATCGCCGGAAGCGAGGAAAGGATTGCCGTCGTATTTCTTCCAGAGCTCGAGGATCGCGTAAGGCGCCGGATAGTGTTCGCGGCGCGCTTTGCGCGCCACCTGCTTGCGCGCCTGGTTGACCACCATGCCTTTGAGCGGTCCCGCCATGAGACGGTCGAGGAGGCCGAGCTTGCGCTTCGGCGGCGCCTCGAGCGTCACGATGCGCGCGGTGTTCTCGAGGATCCGCAGCGGCACCGCCTGGTCGACGAGGCCGATGCGCTTGGCGCGCTTTGCATCTACCGACTTGCCGGTGAGCAGCATGTCGAAGGCCGCGGCCGGGCCGACGAGCTGCGGCAGCCACTGCACGCCGTGCCACGCCGGCATGATGCCGAGCATCACTTCCGGCAGCGCGAAGCGCGTCTTCGGCTCGTCGAGCGCCACGCGGTAGCGGCAGGCGAGCGCGAGCTCGACGCCGCCGCCCATGCAGAAGCCGTTGATCATCGCCGTGGTGGGGAAGGGCAGCTCGCAGAGCTCCTGGAACACGTCCCAGCCCAGTCTTACGAACGCCATCGCCTCCTGCGGCGACTTGAAGCGCGTGAACTCCTCGACGTCGGCGCCGGCGATGAAGCCTTCCTTCGCCGAGCGGATGATCAGGCCCTTCGGCCGGTCGGCACCGATCGCGCGCAGCGCGCCGCGCAGCTCCTCGAGCGCCTGGCGCGAGAAGGTGTTGGCCGACTCGCCCTGCTTGTCGAAGGTGAGCCAGACCAGGCCCTCGCCGTCTTTCTCCCAGCGCCAGTGCTTCGCCAGCACCTGCGGATCGACGCGCTCCATGTCTTCTCCCCTAGATTGCTTCGACCAGCATTGCGCCGCCGAGACCGCCGCCGATGCAGATGCTCGCCATGCCGCGCTTCTTGCCCGTGCGCTTCAGCGTTTTCAATAAGTGCAGCACGATGCGCGTGCCCGAGGCGCCTACCGGATGCCCGAGCGCGATGGCGCCGCCGTCGACATTGAGTTTTTGCTCATCCAGAGAACCCAGTGCGCCATCGAGGCCGAGCTCATCGCGGCAGTACTTTTCATCCTTCCACGCCGCGAGGCAGCCGAGCACCTGCGCGGCGAAGGCTTCGTTGATCTCCCAGTAATCGAGATCGTTCAGGCCGAGGCCGTTGCGCTTGAGGATCGGCGTCGCGGCATGCACCGGGCCGAGCCCCATCTGCGCCGGATCGAGCCCCGCCCATTGCGAATCGACGATGCGGCCGATCGGCTGCAGCGCATGCTGTTTCAATGCTTCCTCGGAGGCGAGCACCAGCCAGGCGGCGCCGTCGGTGATCTGCGAGCTGTTGCCGGCGGTGACGTTGCCGTACTTGCGGTCGAAGAACGGCCGCAGCTTGGCGAGCGATTCCACCGAGGCGTCGCTCCTCACGCCGTCGTCGAGCGCGTACGCCTTGCCCTTGTCGTCGTAGAGCGCTTCGACCTCGCCGCCGCCGGGAGCGAGATGACCCGCGGCCTGCGCCGCGGCCACGCGCTGGTGCGAGCGCACGGAGAAGGCGTCCATCTGCGTGCGCGTGACGCCGAAGCGGTGCGCGAGATTCTCTGCGGTCTGGCCCATCAGCAGGCCGACCATCGGATCGGTCAGTCCCTTCATGATGCCGATCACGGGTTTCAAAGCGCTGGCCACCGGAAAGCGGGCGAACAGCGCCATGCGCTGGCCGGTGCTGCGCGCGGCCGCCATGTCGGAAAACCACAGCACCATCTTCTCGCCGTAGAGCAGCGGCGCACGCGAAAGCGCATCGACGCCGCCGGCGAGCACCAGCTTGGAGCGCCCGGCGAGGATGTTATTGACGCCGGAGTCGAGCGCCTGCATGCCGGAGGCGCAGTTGCGCATCACGGTCCAGCCGGGGACTTTCTGGCCGCAGCCCATGCGCAGCGCCGCGACCCGGCCGATATTCACCTCGTCGACCGAAGGCGCCGCGCAGCCGAGGATCACTTCATCGAGCTCGCTCGGCGCGAACGGCTGGCGCACGAGCAGCGTGCGGCCCGCCTGCGTTGCGAGATCGGCGGCAGAGAATGGGCCCGGCCGATTCTTCGACTTGAGGAAAGGCGACCGGGCACCATCGACGATATAGACCGGCTTCATGCCGCCTTCACCAATGGCCGGGTCTGGTCGGCATCGACCATCGCCGAGCGCCCGAAGTCCTGCGGGAAGTCGTCGACCTTGATGACGCTCTTGCGCAGCGCCTCTTTCTTCTGCCACTGCGCGTATTCGTCGGCGGTGATCAGGCCCTTGTCCTTGGCAGCCAAGCCGACGTCGGCGCCGGGATGGACCACGACTTTGCCTTTCTTGACCGCCTTGCGCAGCTTCTCGTCGATCGCTTCGCAGGCGATGGCGGCGACGAACGCGGCTTCGAGCCTGCCGGTGGCGTCGTCGCCCTTCGGCACGTACATGCCAGCGGTGAGGCGGTCGCGCGCCGCGCCCGGCTCGAGCGCGATCGCGGCGCATTCGCGGTTGCGCGAGTCGAGCGGCGGCCGCCACGGCATGCCGAGCGGGAAGATGGTCCAGCGCAGCAGCGTGGCCAGCGCCTTCACCGGGAAGTTGGAGAGGATCTGGTCGATCGCCTGCTGCGCGTGATAGAGGGCATCGCGCACCGACCAGCGCACCAGCGGCAGGTCTTCTCTTACGCGCATGTCCTCGTAGTGCTTCAGGGTCGCCGAGACGAGGTACATCATCGACAGCACGTCGCCCAGGCGCCCGGAGATCTTCTCCTTGCGCTTGAGCGCGCCGCCCATGGCGAGCATCGAGATATCGGCGAGGAACGCGAACGCCGTCGAGAGGCGCGACACGTTGCGGTAGTAGTGGCTGAGCTCGGGCGAGCCGCTGCGCGGCACCGGAGCGAACGCGGCGTGCGTCAGGCCATAGATGAAAGTGCGCACGCCGTTGCGCAGCACGTGCCCGATATGCGAGGTGAGCGCGTCATCGAATTCGCGCGACGCCTCGGCGCCGGTCATGTCCTTCGCCGCGCGCATTTCACGCAGAACGTACGGGTGCGCCCGGATCGCGCCCTGGCCGAAGATGATCAGCGTGCGCGTCAGGATGTTGGCGCCTTCGACTGTGATCCCCACTGGCGTGAGCTGGTAGCCGCGGCCGACCCAGTTGTTGGGCCCGAGACAGATGCCCTTGCCGCCATGGATGTCCATGGCGTCGTTGACGCAAAGGCGCGCGCGCTCGGTCATGTGGTACTTGGCGATAGCCGAGAGCACCGCGGGCTTCTCGCCGAGATCGACCGCGCCCGCGGTCATGATGCGCGTCGCGTCCATCATGTAGCAGTGCGCGGCGATGCGGCCGAGCGCCTCTTCGACGCCTTCGAGCTTGCCGATCGGCGTCTTGAACTGCGCGCGCACGCGTGCATAGGCGCCGGTGAAGCGGGTGAGCGCTTTGACGCCGCCGACCGACGAAGTGGGAAGCGAGATCGCGCGGCCGGCGGCGAGGCAGCCCATCAGCATCATCCAGCCTTTGCCCGCGTACTCCTTGCCGCCGATGATCCAGTCGAGCGGCATGAAGACGTCTTTGCCGTGGTTCGGCCCGTTCTGGAACGCGGCGTTCAGCGGCAGGTGGCGCCGGCCGATGTTCACGCCGGGCGTGCTGGTCGGCACCAGCGCGCAGGTGATGCCGAGATCCTCCTTATCGCCGATGAGATGCTCGGGGTCATACAAGCGGAAGGCCAAACCCAGAAGCGTCGCCACCGGGCCGAGCGTGATGTAGCGCTTGTCCCAGGTGACGCGCATGCCGAGCACTTCTTTGCCCTGCCACGTGCCTTTGCACACCACGCCGAAGTCGGGAATCGATGCCGCGTCCGAGCCGGCCTCGGGGCTGGTGAGGGCGAAGCAGGGCACCTCAAGACCCTTGGCCAGGCGCGGCAGGTAATGATCCTTTTGCGCGTCGGTGCCGTAATGCAGGAGCAGCTCGGCCGGTCCTAGCGAGTTGGGCACCATCACCGAGATTGCCGCGGTGCTCGAGCGCGTCGAGAGCTTCATCACCACCGCGGAATGCGCGAGCGCGCTGAAACCCAGGCCGCTGTACTTCTTCGGGATGATCATGCCGAGGAAGCCCTGGTCCTTGATGTATTGCCAGACGTGCGGCGGCAGGTCCTGCAGCTCGTGCGTGATCTCCCAGTCGTTGAGCATGCCGCAAAGCTCCTCGACCGGGCCGTCGAGGAAGGCCTGCTCTTCGCCCGAGAGGCGCGGTGCGCGCACCGCGAGGAGCTTGTCCCAGTCGGGCCGGCCGGAGAACAGGTCCGCGTCCCACCACACCGTGCCGGCGTCGATCGCTTCCTTCTCGGTCTGCGACATGTCGGGGAGGATGCGGCGGTAGACCGCGAGCACGTGATCCGTGAACGCCTTGCGCCGGATCAGCGGCAGGTTGAGCACGGCCGCCACCAGCACGAATACGACCGCGAGCACCACCTTGGCGGTGACGCCGAATCCGGCGACGACGCTCAAGGTCCAGAGCAGTGCCGCCGCCGCGGCGGTCCACCAGAGGATCGGCGCACCGAAGTAGGCGAGCAGGAAGAACGCGGCAATGGTGGCGATGATCAATGTGGTCATTGCATTTCCCCTAAGCGGCTTTCTTGATCAGGTTCTTGAGCGGCGCGGTGAGCCCGGCGGCAAGGAAGGCTGTGAGCCGCTCCTCGAGCAGCCGCGCATCGTAGCGGTCTTCGGGCTTGCAGCCGGCGATGAGCTGCACGGTGTCGGTGGCGGCGAGCGTGTAGGCGAGCGTGCCGAACATGAAATGCATGCGCCAGACCAGCTCTTCGCGCGGCATCTGCGGCAGCGCGCGCTCGAGCGCGGCCTTGTAGCGCTGCATCGTCGGCGCATACATCTGGCCGATCAGCGCGCGCACCGCCTTGTTCGGCTCGGTGTACGTGCGGCCCAGGAGCCGGGCGAAGTTGCGCCCGCCGCCCCTGGCGTCCTCGAGCAGTCGCAGGCCCGGCGTGATGAAGGCGCGGATGATGGTCTCGGGCGAGCTGGGGCGCTCCTCGGCTTCCAGCATTTCAAGCTCCGCAATCCGCGCCAGGTTCATCGGGTCGAGCCGACGCCGGAACACTGCTTCAATCAGCGCGTGCTTCGAGCCGAAGTGATAGTTGACCGCGGCGAGGTTGACGCCCGCTTTGGTGGTGAGCGGGCGCATCGAGGTGCCTTCGAAGCCGTGCTGCATGAAGAGCTCCTCGGCGGCGTCGAGAATGCGGGTGCGGGTTTCGTGCTGTGGCTTGACTGCGCGTAGGGACATGGGGACCGTCCGGGTTCAAACGAACGTTTGAATGGTAGCTGCGCCCGCGCGAACGCGTCAAGCTCGCGCCATGACGGGCGGCGGTCTCCTCGAGCTGATCCTGCTTTCGATGGCGTGGCTTTTCTTCGTCGGCGGAATCGCCGCCAACTGGCAGGTGCTGCGCCGACAGCTCAGGCGCAAGAGCGCCGACGAGCAGGTCCCCTCCGGCCTGGGATTCGTGCCCGGCGTGGCGGGCTCGCTGACCGTCTTCTTCACGATTCCCGCGCTCGCCGGGTATGGCGCCGAGGTGCCATGGCCGTGGCTCTGGATCGTGCTGCCGCTCGTGATCGATCCCTATTGCCTTGGCGGGTTCTTGCTCCTCCTGCTGGTGCGCAAATAGCCAATAGAATCCGCCGCTCGCATGGCACACAACGCGGCACCGGTGCAGAAGCTCAGGGGCAATGAATGGCGGGCGGTCGGCACGCTGCTGCCCTACCTCCTCGAGTACAAGTGGCGCGTGCTGCTGGCGCTCGCCTGCCTGATCACGGCGAAGCTCGCCAACGTCGCTGTGCCGCTCATCATGAAGGAAGTGGTCGACCGGCTCGATGTGCAGACCGCGATCATCGCCGTGCCGGTGGCGCTGCTCGCGATCTACGGCATCCTGCGGTTCTCGGCGACGCTGTTCGGCGAGCTGCGCGACGTGCTGTTCGTGCCGGTGACGCAGCGCGCGATCCGGCGCGTCGCGCTGGGCGTGTTCCGCCACCTGCACAGCCTGAGCCTGCGCTTCCATCTCGACCGCCAGACCGGCGGCATGACGCGCGACATCGAGCGCGGCACGCGCGCCATCTCGACGCTGCTCTCCTATCTCATCTTCTCGATCATCCCGGTGATCCTGGAGTTCGCGCTGGTCGCGGCGGTGCTGCTCGCCAAGTTCGACTGGCGCTTCGCCGCGGTCACCTTCGGCGCCGTCGTCGTCTACATCAGCTTCACCGTGATGGTCACCGAGTGGCGCATGGCGATCCGCCGCCAGGCGAACGAGCTCGATTCCAGGGCGAACACGCGCGCCATAGACAGTCTGCTGAACTACGAGACGGTCAAGTACTTCGGCAACGAGGAGTTCGAGGCGCGCCGCTATGACGAGAACCTGCGCAAATACGAAACCGCCGCGGTGAAGAACGAAGCCTCCCTCGGGCTGCTCAACATCGGGCAAAGCCTGATCATCGCCGCGGCAGTGACCGCGCTGATGGTGCTGGTGGCGCAGGGCGTGGCGCTGAAGACCTTCACGCTCGGCGACCTGGTGCTGGTCAACGGGCTGCTGATCCAGCTCTACATCCCGCTCAACTTCCTCGGCATGGTGTACCGCGAGATCAAGCAGGCGCTGCTCGATCTCGATCGCATGTTTCGCCTGCTCACCGAGAGCCGCGAGGTGCAGGACCAGCCCGGCGCGCAGGCTCTGCCGCCAGGCCCGGCCAGTGTCGAATTCCGCCACGTCGATTTTCACTACGAGCCCGCGCGCCAGATCCTTTTCGATGTGAGCTTCGCGATTCCCGCGGGCCATCGCGTCGCCGTCGTCGGGCACTCGGGGTCGGGCAAGTCGACGCTCGCGCGGCTGCTCTACCGCTTCTATGACGTGTCCGCCGGCGAGATCGTGGTGAATGGCGTGAATCTCCGCGACGCAAGGCAGGCGAGCCTGCGCGGGGCGATCGGCATCGTGCCGCAGGACACGGTGCTCTTCAACGACACCATCCTGTACAACATCCGCTATGGCCGCACCGAGGCGAGCGACGACGAGGTCTACGAGGCGGCGCGTGCCGCGCATATCCACGACTTCATCGTCACCCTGCCGGCGGGCTATCAATCGATGGTCGGCGAGCGCGGCCTCAAGCTCTCCGGCGGCGAGAAACAGCGCGTCGCCATCGCGCGGGCGCTGCTCAAAAATCCGCGCATCCTGATCTTCGACGAAGCCACGTCGGCGCTCGACTCGCGCGCCGAAAAAGCGATCCAGGCCGAGCTCGAGCGCATCTCGGAAGGACGCACGACACTGGTGATCGCTCACCGACTATCGACCGTGATGGATGCCGACCGGATCCTGGTGCTCCAGCAGGGACGCATCGTGGAGCACGGCAGCCATGAGCAACTGCTTGACGCAAAAGGTGAATACGCGCGCATGTGGGCCCTGCAGCAGGAGCAGGCGCAGGCCGCGGCGGTGCTTGAAAGTACGTCGGCACTGTAGCCGCTGCACGACAGAGAACCAGTTCACGGAAGTTCTAGGAATTACTGCCTACTGTATGATTTTGTTTGCATTTTTTTTCTCTGTAGGGCACACTGCGACACCATCCATGCTCCAGTCAGGGCATGAGCCACCGATAACGAAAAAGCCGCTTGCCAGAGAAGATTCACCGCAATGCAGAGAAAACTTCATCCGCTCGAGGGCATCGTTGCCGTCTTTGCCCTCTTCTTCGTCCTCGCCATCACGATTGGTTTTGCGCAGGCGCAGGAAGCCAGGCCGCTTAAAGCGGTCTACCTGAAATCGTCGTCCGCGCTGGTGCTCGATGCCGACACCGGCGAAATCGTGATCGACAAGAACGCCGACGCGGTCACGCCGATCGCCTCGATCACCAAGCTGATGACGGCGATGGTGATCCTCGATCGCGGTCTCGATCTCGACCAGCGCATCGTGCTCAGCCGCCAGGACATCGATTCCCTGAAAGGCACGCGCTCGCGCCTGCGTCCGGGCAATGTGCTCACGCGCGGCGAGCTGCTGATGCTCGCCCTGATGGCTTCCGAGAACCGCGCCGCCGCAGCGCTTGGCCGCACCTATCCCGGCGGTGTCGAGCCCTTCGTGGCCGCGATGAATGCCAAATCCGCGTCGCTCGACATGAAGGACAGCCGCTTCGTCGACGCCACCGGTCTTTCGCCGCACAACGTGTCCAGCGCGCGCGACCTGGTCAAGCTGGTGCGCGCCGCGCATGAATACTCGCTGATCCGTGAATTCTCGACCAAGGATCGCGCCAGCGTGCGCGTGGCCGAGCGCGGCCGGCCGCTCAATTTCCACAACACCAACGGCCTGGTGCGCGCGCACCACTGGGAAGTCGGCCTTTCCAAGACCGGCTACATCAGCGAAGCCGGCCGCTGCCTGGTCATGCGGGTCCGACTGGCGTCGAAGGATCTGATCGTGGTACTCCTCGATTCGTGGGGACGGCAATCACGAATCGGCGACGCCAACCGCATCAAGAAGTGGGTGGAAACCCACGCGAGCGCCGGTCGCTCGAGCTAGGCGGCCGGCGTTTCGTCGGCGGCGCGCAGTTCTCCGACCTCGCCGCCGTTAATTTCCGCAAGGACGTCCTAGAAGGACTGGCGCGCCCGCAGAAGGCGCTGCCGCCCAAGTATTTCTACGACGCGGCCGGCAGCCGCCTCTTCGAGCGCATCTGCCGCCTGCGCGAGTACTACCCCACCCGCACCGAGCTTGGCATCACCAGGCGCCACCTCGCGAACATCGCCCGCTTCGCCGGCAAGCGCTGCGCGCTTTTGGAATACGGCAGCGGCGAGAGCCTGAAGACGCGCCTCCTCATCGGCGCGCTACGGCCCTCGGTCTACATGCCCGTCGACATCTCGGCAGACGCGCTGCGCGCCGCGGTGAAGCGCCTGGGGCGCGAGTTTCCGCGCCTGGGCATCGTCGCGATCACGGCCGATTTCTCCCATCCCCTGACCATTCCCGCGTATCGCGGCAATGCGCGGCGCGTGGTGTACTTCCCGGGCTCGACGATCGGCAACCTGCGGCCGGAAGAGGCGCAGGCCTTTCTCAAGATGACGCGCGGCCAGGTCGGCGCGCGCGGCGCCATGCTGGTCGGCGTCGACCTGAAGAAAGACGCGAACGTGCTGCACGCCGCCTATAACGATGCCCGCGGTGTGACCGCGGCGTTCAACCTGAACCTGCTCGCGCGCATCAACCGCGAGCTCGGCGGCGACTTCGACCTGCGCCGTTTCGCGCACTACGCTTTCTA
>DASWER010000287.1:0-9048 GCA_036394655.1 Burkholderiales bacterium | reverse complement strand
CAACGCCAATCTTTCCGAGCGCAGCCGGCTCCTCATGACGTACGCGCTCTGCGGCTTCGCCAATTTCGGCAGCCTCGGCATCATGATCGGCGGCCTCGGCACGATGTGCCCGGAGCGACGCGGCGAAGTCGTCGCGCTCGGCATGAAGTCGATCGTCGCCGGAACGCTCGCCACCTGCTTCACTGCGGCGAGCGTCGCTTTGATTTTGTAGGCTTAAATTTTGCTGTAGTCGCCGCACTACAGCAGGTTCATGTTTTTGAGGATATCGACCCGTTTTGTCGGGCTCTAGCATCAGTCGCGATGAAACCCGAGCTGATGGAACGACTACGCGAGGCGCAGGATCTGTACTCGCTGACCAAGGGCGTCCTGGGCTTGTGCGCCCCCTACGGCCCCGTGCACAGCTTCAAGCTGGTGCATAACCGCGGCGCAGGGCGCGTGGTGTGCTTCATTGAGCTCGAGTCCGCGAAGCAGCAGCCGGTGCTGATCCGCGCGCTCGGCGCCAAGATCATCAATGGCACGGCCTGTCTCGACATCCCGGTGAGCGACGAATTCGGCGGCGCCGAGTACAAAGTGACCGCCCTGCCGATGCACAAGCTGCGCCGCCAGGGCCCATCGCCGCAGGTGAGCAGCTAGCGCCGCATCACGGCCCACTTTTCCCCCTTGCATACGCACCTCCCTCCCTTCGGGCGTATGTAGGAATCCGACCCCGGTTCCCCTACCGGGGTCTTTTTTTATGCGCGTCCTTTTCGTCACGCCGGAATGCGCGCCGCTCACCAAGACCGGCGGCCTGGGCGACGTCAGCGCGGCGCTGCCTGCGGCGCTGCGCGCGCAGGGCATCGACGTGCGCGTGCTGATGCCGGCCTACCGCGGCATTGCGCCCGCGGACGCGAGAGAGCGCGCTCGCTTCCAGTGCCTTCAGATGGAGGTGCGCCTTCTCGAAGCCGGCGAGTTCCTGCTGCTCGACTGCCCGCCGCTCTACGACCGGCCCGGCGGGCCTTATCAGGACGACGCGGGCTCGGACTGGCCGGACAATGCGCTGCGCTTCGGGCTGCTCGCGCGGGCCGCGGCGCTCCTCGGCAGCGGTGCTTCGCCGATCGAATGGCGGCCGGAGGTCGTGCACTGCAACGACTGGCCGGCGGCGCTGGCGCCGGTCTATCTGCACTTCGAGCGCAGCCGCGCCGCGGCGATCCTCACAGTGCACAACCTAGCGTTCCAGGGCCTGTTTGACGCGCAGTGGCTGGCGCGCCTGGAGCTGCCGCCGGCGACCTTTGCCGTCGAGGGCCTCGAGTTCTACGGCCGGCTCTCGTTCCTCAAGGGCGGCCTGGTGTACGCCGATGCCATCACCACGGTGAGTCCGACCTATGCGCGCGAGATCCAGACCGAGGAGTTCGGCTGCGGACTTGACGGCGTGCTGCGCGAGCGGCGCGAAGCCTTGCGCGGGATCATCAACGGCATCGACGCCGAAACCTGGAATCCGATGACCGATGCGCGCATCCCGGAGCGCTATTCGTGGAGCAGCCTGGACCGCAAAGCCGTGAACAAGCAGGCGCTGCAACAGCGCATGAACCTGGCGCTCGAGCCGGCCGTGCCGCTGCTTGGCGTCGTTTGCCGCTTCACGCATCAGAAGGGCATCGATCTGATTGCCGCTGCCGCGGCGGAGCTGATCGAGGCGCCGGCGCAGCTTTGCATCCTCGGCCGCGGCGAGCGCGAGCACGAGGCGGCGCTCGCCGCCCTCGCGGCGCGCTATCCCGCGCGCATCGCAGTGGCGATCGGCTTCAACGAGGATCTCGCCCACCTGATCGAAGCGGCGGCGGATCTGTTTCTCATGCCCTCGCGCTTCGAGCCCTGCGGCTTGAACCAGATGTACAGCCAGCGCTATGGCACGGCGCCGGTGGCGCGCGCCACCGGCGGCCTGGTCGACACGATCGCGGACGGCGAAACCGGGTTTCTTTTCGAGCGCGCGGAGAGCGGCGCGCTGGTGGCGGCGGTGAAGCGGGCCTTGCTCGTCTATGGCGACGCGCGGCGCTGGCGCGAGCTGCAGCGCCGCGCGATGACGCGGGACTTCAGCTGGTCGGTACCCGCTCGTCAGTATGCCGATCTCTACGCGCGCCACGCCAGGACGCCGGCGCCTTGACATCGCGCTGCTCGTCCGAGCCCTCGTCCAGCAAGGCGCGCGTGCGCTCTAGCATAACGGCGTCACTCATTTGTTCAATGCGGCCGCGGATCGGCCAGCGGCTGTTCCACAGGTTGAAGCGTGGGCGGGGTCCCATCGCATCCTGCTGCGCGGCGGCGAGCGCGGAGAGCGTGCCGACATCGCGCCAGTAGGCGCGTTCTTCATAATCCTGCACGCCCGGCACCGCGTTCTCGGCGAAGTCGTAGGCGTAGACGCGGCTCGCCTGGCAGACGCGCGGCAGCACGTCGCGCCCGAAGTCGACCTCGCCGAGCTTGCGCGCCTCTTGCAGCACGCGCTCGAGCACCTGCGGCTCGAACAGATAGTTGCCCATCGAAGCGTAGGCGAGCCGCGGGTTGCCCGGGATCGGCTGCGGCTGCTTCGGTTTCTCCTGGAATTCACGCACCCGGCCGTCGGCCGCGGCGGTCAGAACGCCGAAGTTGCGCGCCTTGTCGACGGGCACGGCCAGCGCCGAGACGGTGACCTCGGCGTTGCGGCTGCGGTGGAAGTCGACCATCTGGCGCACATCCATCCGATAGATATGGTCGGCGGCGAACACCGCGACCAGATCGGGCGAGTGCGCCTGCAGCAGCTCGAGGTGCTGGTACACGGCATCCGCCGTGCCCTTGAACTGGCCGCCGAGCGTGTTGGAGCGCGGCAGCAGCACCTTGATGGCCCCTTCGGACTCGTCGAACCACGGCGACCAGGCCGCCTGGATGTGCTTCATCAGCGACTCGGGCTTGTACTGCGCCAGCACGTAGATCGTCGAGATGCTCGAATTGACCAGGTTGGAGAGCACGAAGTCGCAGATGCGATAGCCGTTGGCGAAAGGAAGCGCCGGCTTTGCGTGCTCGGCAGTCAGCGGATAGAGCCTGGTCCCTTCACCGCCGGCGAGAACGAGAGCGACGATTTTCATTTGCGCTGTACCTTTTGGAAGTTCTTTTGGGGGATGGCGATGGATCATATGGACCGGTAGCGATCCGTACTATCGACCGGACGAGGTTCCTGCTGTAACGCCGGCCGCACCCCGGGTAGTCGGATGGCGACAGGAGATTCAAGTCGCGGCGATATCCCGCGTTCACTGCCCGCCCTACCATCTTCGCCGCGGGGGTATTCGCCTTGACCTTGCCCCATCGATCTCTCTCAGTGTCTTTTGCGGTCGCCGTCGTGGCGACGCTGTTCACGCTGGCCTCGGACGAGGCTTACGCGCCGGACGGCGCATTCATGGAGTTCTCCTGCATCCCGGAGGAAACCTTCCCGGCGGCCGCGCCGCGCGATCCGGCGGAGGCGGTGCTGGTGAAGTACCTGTCGCGGCGCTTCCTGATCGCCGGACAGGCCACGGAGCAGATGGTGGGGGCGGCCTATCGCGCCGCGCGCGAGGTCGGACTCGATCCGCTGCTGGTGCTCGCGGTGATCTCGGTCGAGTCGCGCTTCAACCCGATCGCCGAGAGCGTCATGGGCGCCAAGGGCCTGATGCAGATCATCCCCAAGTACCACCAGGCGAAGCTCATGGAGCAGGGTGGCGAGGCCGCGCTGCTCGACCCCGAGGCGAACATCCTGCTCGGCGCGCGCATCCTGCAGGAATATGTGTACCGCACCGGAACGCTCGAAGCCGGGCTGCAGTTCTATAACGGCGCTTTCCGCGACGGCTCGGCGCAATACGCGCAGAAGGTGATGGCGGAGCGCGACCGGTTGCTGGAAGTGATCCAAGGCACGACGACGGTCGCGATGCATGGCAGCTAGAGCTTTCCAGGCGCTCGTCCTTCTGTGGGCGCTGGCGCTGCCAGCGGCGGCGCAAGCGGTCGTCACTACTGAAGACGTGGCGGAGATCCGCGCGGTGATCAACCGCCAGCTCGATGCCTTCCGGCGCGACGATGCGCAGCAGGCCTTCGCGCTGGTTTCGCCAGACGTGCAGCAGGCCTTCGGCACCCCGGAGCGCTTCCTCGATACCGTGCGGGTTTCCTACCGCGTCGTGTACCGGCCGAGCGCGGTGGCGTTCCTCGGCCTCACCGTCATCGGCCAGGACGCGGTGCAGCAGGTGCAGCTCACGGACCGCTCAGGCAGCGTGTGGCTCGCCTTCTACGCGATGCAGCGCCAGCGCGATGGCAGCTGGCGCACCAACGGCTGCCACCTGGCGCAGCCGGTCAAGACGATTCCGACGTAAGCTTTCGCCTCCCGTGGAGGCGCCCGCACGATCCCTCGTTGCTCCGAGCACCGTCTGGCGCGGGCGGGCGCATCCGCTCGGCGCCACCTGGGACGGCGCCGGCGTCAACTTCGCGCTGTTTTCCAAGCACGCCGAGCGCGTCGAGCTGTGCCTGTTTGATCCGCGCGGCCGGCGCGAGATCGAGCGCGTCGAGCTGCGCGAGCGCACCGACTTCGTCTGGCACTGCTATCTGCCCGACGCGCGGCCCGGGCTGCTGTACGCCTACCGTGTCCACGGCCCGCAGGATGGCGGCCACCGCTTCGACCCGAGCAAGCTGCTGCTCGATCCGTACGCCAAGCTGATCCAGGGAAAGATCAACGCCGGCCTCGGCCGCAGCCAGGTGATCGACACCGCGTTCAGCTGGGGCGATGACCGTGCGCCGCGCACGCCCTGGCGCGACACCGTGATCTACGAGTTGCACGTCAAGGGATTCACCCAGCGCCATCCCGAGGTGCCTGAACAGCTGCGCGGCACCTATGCGGGACTCGCCAGCCTGCCGGTGATCGAATACCTGAAAAGCCTCGGCGTCACGGCGATCGAGCTGCTGCCGGTACAGGCCTTCGTCGACGAGCGGCGGCTGGTGCAGAACGGCCTGCGCAATTACTGGGGCTACAACACCATCGGCTTCTTCGCCCCCGAGCTGCGATATGGGTCGAGAAGCGCGGCTCGCGACACCATCGGCGAGTTCAAGACCATGGTGAGGACGCTGCACGAGGCCGGGCTCGAGGTGATTCTGGATGTGGTCTACAACCACACCGGGGAAGGCGACCATACCGGGCCGACGCTCGCCTTCCGCGGCCTGGACAACTCGATCTACTACCGCCTCGACCCGGCAAACCCGCGGCGCTATCTCAACTTCACCGGCACCGGCAACAGCTTCAACACCAGCCACCGCGTGGTGCTCGCGCTGGTCATGGACAGCCTGCGCTACTGGGTGCAGGAGATGCACGTCGACGGCTTCCGCTTCGATCTCGCGCCGACGCTGGCGCGCAATGCCTCGCAGGCGTTCGACCGCAACGGCGCCTTTCTCTCGGCGATCCGCCAGGACCCGGTGCTCGCGCGCGTCAAGCTGATCGCCGAGCCCTGGGATCTCGGCGAGGGCGGCTACCAGCTCGGCAACTTCCCGCCCGGCTGGGTCGAGTGGAACGACAAGTATCGCGACGCGGTGCGCTCGTTCTGGCGCGGCGATCCCGGCACCGTGGGCGAGCTGGCCTCGCGGCTCACCGGCTCGAGCGACATCTTCCAGCCCGCCGGGCGCAGCCCGAGGTCGAGCGTCAACTTCGTCACCTCCCACGACGGCTTCACGCTACAGGACCTGGTGAGCTTTGATCGCAAGCACAACGAAGCCAATCTCGAAGGCAACCGCGACGGCAGCGACAACAACCGCAGCTCGAGCTACGGCGCCGAGGGACCGTCCGCGGACGCCGCCATCGTGGCATTGCGCGCGCGCCAGAAGCGCAACCTGCTCGCGACGCTGCTGTTCTCGCAGGGGCCGCCGATGCTCATCGCCGGCGACGAGCTCGGGCGCACGCAGCAGGGCAACAACAACGCGTACTGCCAGGACACCGAGCTGTCGTGGCTCGACTGGGAAGCTGCCGACGCCGAGCTGCAGAGTTTCGTGCGCGAGCTGATCGCGCTGCGCAAGCGCCATCCCGCATTCCGGCGCCGCAGCTACCCGAAGCCCGAGGATGTGACCTGGCTCGCGCCGCAGGGCAGGGCCATGTCGCAGGACGACTGGACCCACTCGGAGACGCGCGCGCTCGGCATGCTGCTGCTCGGCAAGCAGCTCGCGGAGCGCGACGACCGCGGCGCGCCGCTCGAGGATGACGACCTCCTGCTGCTGCTCAACGCTGGCGAAGAGGCGCTGGAGTTCAGGTTGCCGGGCCAGGGCTGGCAGCTCCTGCTCGACACCGCCGCGCCTGGAAGGGGTGTTGCAGATCCCTACTACCTGCAGCCGCGCTCGCTCGCGCTGCTCGTCAAAGCCAGGTAGAGAGTCCCATCTCGAACGGATGGGTGAGCTGGTCGTGCCGCGGATAAACGCGGATGCGGTAGTCGAGCCTGCCCGCGAGCCCCGGCTTCAGATCCAGGCGGTAGCGCTGCTCGCCGCCGTCGCCGTCGCCGGCAGGCGTGAGCTCGTGGCTGTGCGAGAGCGGCGCCGACTCGCGTAGCGCGCGGGTCAGCAGCAGCTCGACGCAGACATCGGCCGGGGTCAGGCCGTTCAGCTTGACGCCGACCTCGATCGACAGGGCCTCGCCGAACTGAATGCGCTCCTTCGGCGTATCGAGCCGGCGCAGCGCCACGCCCGGCCACGCCGCGCGCACGCGCGCCTTCCACGCCGCGACGTTCTGCGCCGCTTCAAAGCCGTTCTGCGTGTAGCGCTGGCCCTGGCGCGCCGCCGGCAGGTAGTACTTCGAGACGTATTCGCCGAGCATGCGCGAGGCGTCGTAGCGCGGCAGCAGCGAGGCCATCGAGCGTTTCGCCATGCGGATCCACTCGGCGGAGTAGCCGCCTTCGGCGCGCCGGTAGTAGGTCGGCGTGACGCTGTCCTGCAGCAGCTCGTAGAGCGTGCGCGCTTCCTCCTGGTCGCGGCGGTGCTGGTCGAGCTGCGGGCTGGCGGGCTTGATCGCCCAGCCGTTCTGGCCGTCGTAGCCCTCGTCCCACCAGCCGTCGAGGATCGACAGGTTGATGACGCCATTCATGCCGGCCTTCATCCCCGAGGTGCCCGAGGCTTCCAGCGGATGCACCGGGTTGTTGAGCCACACGTCCACGCCGGACACCAGGCGCCGCGCGATGTGCAGGTCGTAGCCCTCGATGAACAGCAGGCGCCCCTGGAACTCCTCCTGCCCCGACATGTGCACCAGCGTGCGGATCAGCTCCTGGCCGGGCTCGTCGGCCGGGTGCGCCTTGCCCGCGAACAGGAACACCACCGGGCGATCCTTGTCGCCGACGATGCGGCGGAAATTGTCGAGATCGTTGAACAGCAGCGTGGCGCGCTTATACGTTGCAAAGCGCCGCCCGAAGCCGATGGTCAGCGTGTTGGGCTTGGCCGGATCGCAGTAGCGCAACAGCCGCTCGAGGTGCGACTCGCTGCCGTGGTTGCGCAGGTGCTGGCGCGAGATGCGATGGCGCAGCATGTGCAGCATGCGCGCCTTGATGTCCTGGCGCACGCTCCAGAAGATGTGGTCCGGGATGTCGCGGATCTTTTCCCAGATCCCCGGGTGTCCCAGGCGATGCATCCATCCCACGCCGAGGAAGCGGTCCAGCACCTCGCCCCATTCCGGCGCGAGAAACGTGGTGACGTGCACGCCGTTGGTGATGTAGCCGACCGGATTTTCCTCCGGGGTCACCTGCGGCCAGTAGTCCTTCAGCAGGCGCTGCGACACGCCGCCGTGGATGCGCGAGACGCCGTTCACGTAGCGCGCGCCGCGGATCGCGAGCGCCGTCATGTTGAAGTCGCCGCCCGCGGGCGGCCGCGCCAGCGCGGCGAGCTTGTCGGGCGCGTTGGAAAGATCGCCGAAGGCGCTCTTCAAATAGGGCAGCACCGTGCTGTCATTGAACTGATCGTGGCCCGCCGGCACCGGCGTGTGCGTCGTGAACACGGTGTTGGAGGCGACCGCCTCGAGCGCGGCATCCATCGACATCCCCTCGGCCACCAGGCTGCGCACGCGCTCGACGATCATGAACGCGGCGTGGCCTTCGTTGATGTGCCAGACGCTCGGTTTCAGCTCCATCGCGGTGAGCGCGCGCACGCCCGCGACGCCGAGCACCAGCTCCTGCTCCAGGCGCGTGGTGCGATCGCCGCCGTAGAGCCGGTGCGCGATGGCGCGGTCGCGCTCGTTGTTCTCGGGCACGTCGGTGTCCAGCAGAAACAGGCGCACGTGGCCGATGCGCGCCTGCCAGACTTTCACCGCGAGCTTGCGGCCGGGGAAGGCGAGCTCGACGGTGAGATGGCGGCCGTCCTTCTGCACCGGCTCGATCGGCAGGTCGGTGAATTCCGAATCGTGGTATTCGGCGCGCTGGCGGCCCTCGGCGTCGATCGTCTGCACGAAGTAGCCCTGCCGGTAGAGCAGGCCGACGCCGACGAAGGGCAGCTTGAAATCGCTCGCCGCCTTGCAATGGTCTCCGGCAAGGATGCCGAGGCCGCCCGAGTACAGCGGCAGGCTCTCGTGCATGCCGAACTCGGCGCAGAAGTACGCCACCAGCTCGTCGCCCTTGAAGCCGCCCGAGCTCGACTGGAACGGCGGCTCGGCGTGGTAGGCGTCGAACGCCGCCAGCACGCGCGTCAGGCTGTCGAGGAAGGCGGGATCGCTCGCCGCATCGATCAGGCGCTGCTCGTCGATGCGCTTCAGCATCGCCTTCGGGTTGTGGCCGACGGCGTCCCACAGCGTCGGATTCAGGCGCGCGAAGATGGCGCGCGTCGCGCGGTCCCAGCTATACCAAAGATTGCCCGCGAGCTCCTCGAGCCTCGCGAGGCGCTTCGGAATCTTCGGATTGACTTCGAGCTGGTAGCGGGTCCCTGGGGGCATGACGTCTACGAGCGACAGCTATTGCTGCGGTTCACTACTTACGCTGCCGCAAAGCGGCGCATTCTACAGAAACAATGTGGCGTGGCTAGCGGGTCGCCAGCGAACTGCGGAGTGACGCAAGTCACATGCCGTGAGGCCGCCGCCGGTGC